>CAZGCX010000018.1:0-19808 GCA_964524585.1 uncultured Anaerolineaceae bacterium | reverse complement strand
CCGCGGACAACGCGGCCCCTCCCCGCATTGCCCTGGCCATTTCCGCGGTTCCCGCCGCTCGCTGGAACACAACTCCCAGCACTACTGCGGCGACTCCCGATCCAATCCATACTCGCAAGGCACTCTGTGTCACACGCTTGACGTCTTGCATGTGACGCAGCTCGCGATCGTTGTATAGCGCCGTACCGTTGTCGAGTTTGGCTTCGCCCAGGAAGTCGATTCCCTGGTCATTCAGCAGATAGTCCAAGGAAAGATCTGCGTAGCGAAGGCGGTCAGCCTTTGAGAAGCCATAGGGATCTGCCGGGAATCCGGGCAGGGCATACTCAAGTCGGACGAAGCCTCGGGTGAGCAACAGTCGCACGCTGGTAAGGACAAAAAACACCGGGATCGTGATCTGAAACATGACCCGAACTCCAGTGAGCCACCCCGGCTGTGCAGTTTGAACTTCCATCAGGGAAGCCCGTCCATCTCGCCGATCCGGGGTCGATTCGCGGTTGAGCGTCTGCTCATGGCAGCCCGTTCATCTCACCGATTCGTAGCCGACCTGCGGCTGAGCGTCTACTCATGGCAGTCCTTCCATTCCGCCGAGCACGAAATGTAACACGATCGAATTCACCAGCCGCTCGACCGGCGCCCGATCGTCGGTGAACACGATGTCAGTAATCGGCACCGAGCGAATGTTCTCGACCGCCCGGTTAAGCACGTCCACTAGTGGGCCGGGAGCGCCGGCTTCTTCGAGCTGCAGAAGGTTCTCGACCAGATTGGCGGGCTCGGTTGGCTGCACGGTGGCGTAGAGAATCGAATTGAAGCTGGCCGGCACATCGACCAGATAGAGTGAGGGAAACACGGCGCTGATGGTCCCACTCAGCGCCTCGATCAGCCGCCGGTCATCCGGCGTACGGCCGATGTTGATGGCCAGCACCCCGTTGGGTGTGAGATGCTGACGGACCAGGTCAAAAAACTCGACGGTCGTTAGTTCCCATGGAATGTACGGTGCACGATAGGCATCGATGGCGACCACACTGTACTGGCGTTCACTCTGCGACAGTCCCCAGCGCGCATCTGTGATGATGGCGTTGATGTTCGGCTCGTGCATCCCGAAGTACCGGCGCGCAACCTCGACGATCTTGGGGTCGATCTCCCACCCATCGATCGGCACCGGCCCGAAGATCTGGGTGTACTGCTTGGCGATCGTGCCTCCCGCCAGGCCCACCAGCCCGAGCCGCGCCACCGGCGACAACCCGACCGGAGCCGGGTTGAAGTACGGTGCGACCAGGAAAAACTCCCAGGTCCCGTATCCGTATGGCGGGCTGTCCGATTCCGGAAGATAGATCGAATGTTCCGCCAGACCCTCATTGAGCTCCAGCACTCTCAGGCCATCGCGCTCGACGACCTGAATGTAGTTGTATGCCGACTCGGTCTCGTACAGGACGAATTCTCCGCCCTTGATCGGTCCACTGATCGCGAGGACCGCCAGGACCAGCAGCACCAGCGGCATCCACAGGTATCGCACCAGGCTGGCCCGGCCTGCGGCCAGCGCGATTCCGATCAGCGCAACCGTCAGGAGCAGCACGCTGAACAGCAGAAACGTCCTGGCAGTGCCGATTGCAGGAACCAGCCACAATACAGGCAGGAAGGTTCCGATAATTGAGCCCAAAGTCGAAATGGCGTACACCCTTCCGGCAACCCGCCCCGCCATAGATTTGTCCTGAAGCGCCAGTCGGATTGCGAAGGGAGAGGCGCATCCAAGCAGAGTCACCGGCACGCTGAACAGGATCAGCACCCCCAGGAAAGATCCAGCCATCACCACCGCGTCCAGTTGCTGAACCGCCGTGGCAGCAGCGCGTAATACTGGGCGGGCCACGAACGGGACAAGGCCGGAGGCGAATGCGCCCCATGCCAGAATTCGGAAGAAGGTGGCCTCGTGCGGTGATCGATCCGCCCAGCGTCCGCCGATGAAGTAGCCGGCGCTCAGGTAGATCAGGATCAATCCGATGATGTTAGCCCAGACGATGTTGCTGGTGCCGAACACCGCGCCGAGCAGTCGGGAGGCAGAGATTTCGACCGCCAGAGTGGTCATGCCGGATACGAAAACCGCAGGCATCAGCAGTCGCTTAGCCGTCACAGGTTGCTATCCAACTCCGATGTTTATTCATGCGAGGTGCGAATTGTACTGTCCGGCAGCGGACTAGCGTGAGATCAACAGGGCAAGCCACGCGATCCAGAACAGACTGTAGCGGAGGGGCCGCTGCGACTGGCGGCAGGCGGCATAATACAGGGTCGCCAGCACCAGGCCGTCCGCAACCCGGACAATTCCCAGCGGCTCACGAAAGGTTGAGAATGGGAGGGACATGATCACCAGGGCGTTGACCAATAAGGCATAGACTTCCAACCCACGCAGGCCTCGCAACCAGTCCCGCGCCCCGCGCAGCACTCCCCAGATCGAGGGAACGACCACCGCCGGGCCAAACACCAGCAGGTAGAACCCGAGAGCGGCCATGCTCACCGAACCAATCCGCAACAATCCCATGAAGGGAATCAGCTCGAACGGGCTGGCCAGCGCACCGCCACTCCCGATGCCCAACGATCCAAACGTGGAAAGCAACCAGAGCTGCCACGCCACATGCACGGCCGCTGCTCCTGCGATGGCTGCGACGGCCCGCCGGTCACGCCGGCCGGCCAACTCTGCGAGAAGCAGCGCAACCAGGAAGATCAGTGCAGTCTCCTTGGCCAACCCGGCCAGACCGAGCACCACTGCCGGCAGGACTGTGCGCTTGCCGTCGAGCCGCAGGAGCATCGCCAGGGCAGTCAGACCGTAGGCCAGCGGCTCCGCCAGGCCAATCCCGACCGAGGCGATCAGGCCCACCCACAGCCCATAGCTCAGACTGTAAAATTCGCTGACGCCGCGCCTGGCCAGCAGCCCAGCGACTGCCCAGGTTCCCAGCCAGTGTGCGGCCAGGTTGACCAGGATCAGCGCCCAGGGAATCCATGACGGGTTCCCGAGACCAACCACCCGACCCAAGAACGGAAGCAGGATGCGCTGGTAGCGGTATGCTGGAACGTCGAGCTTACTGGCGACCTGCTCCGGGTCGGGCTGGGTGGCAATGAAGTAGGTAAACTGCCCGTCGTAGCCCTCGCTGCCGCTTGAGTCACCCCGTGCGTACTGCTCTCCGAGCTCAAAGATCCCGACCGGATCCCAACCAACAGCTGCCAGCCGCCAGGCGACATAACCGGCCGCTACCAGCGCGCTGATCCAGGCCGCTGCGGCGCGCTTGCTCATCGTCGGAAAGGTCGTGTCGGCGCCGCCAACGCGCCGAACCAGGCTGCTCCGGCGCGCTTGCTCATCGTCGCAAGAGCAGCGCCAGGGCCACCAGCCCCAGGCCGGTGAGCGCCACTCCAAGCTCCAGCACTCTCGGCTGGTAGCGAAATACAACTTCGTGTGAACCGGCCGGCACCCAGACCGCGCGGAACACAGAATCAGCTGGGTAGCTGTCTGCCGGCCCTCCGTCCAGATAGGCGTTCCAGCCCGGGTACCAGGTATCGGCCAACACCAGCCAGCCTCCGTCCGCGGCCTGAACCTGGATCTGAACGCGATTCGGCCCACGATCATCGACCGCCACCAGACCCGCCCCGCCCACGTTGTTCGCCGCCGGGCTCCCCTCCAATATCACTTCCTGTTCGATCGCAAGGGCGCCAGACAAGACGGCCGCCAGCGCTCGCTCCGGCCCGTCCGTCCATCGAGCGACCGGCACCAGCCAGGCTCGGGAAGCGCCGCCCAGCGGGCGATATTGCCCTGCCGCATCTGACACTCCGGTCACATCCATGTGCCTCAGGAACTCATCCTGGCGCGAGGCTGGGAGCGACTGAAGGGCAGACATCCAAGCCGCGTAACGCGCTGGCAAGATTGGATCGAAGTTGTTGGCGGAGGATATGCCGTCCAACAATCCGGTGTTGGGCAGCGCCACCTGCCGGACAAACGTCCAGTCAAGATCGGGCTGGAAACTGTCGAAGCGGAAAGTCTGCTGGTATTTGAGCTGGTCTTCGACCGCAGTTGGCATGTACAGGCGCCCACGCGGCGGAGCCAGCTCGCCCGCCGGCATCGGATTGGAGGCTTGCAATGGAAGGGTCGGGTTCGCACCACGCCCGGCGAAGACCAGGTCGACCAAGACCAACCCCACCGCCAGGCCCTTCCATCTGGCGGAAGGTTGCGGGTTCCGGGTGAGCGCCAGGGCACCGGAAGCCAGCAGCAAGACCCCGGTAAGCGCAAGCGCCGGTGCGAAAGTCGGCTGAATCTCACCCAAAGCGGACCTCGCCAGTAGGCCGGTCACCAGCATGGCACCCGACCCGGCGGTTCCCAACCGCAGCCAGTACAGGGCGCGCCCCTCGGCAACCCCCCAGGCTTCCGCGCCAATTCCGGCCAGCAGCGCCAAGGCGAACACCAACAGCAGGTTCCAGCGGGTGGGCGCCTGGAACAGCGAGAAACTCGGGACGTGTTCGAAGAGGAACGGAAAGACCGGCGTGTTCTGTCCAAGTGCCAACAGCAGTGCCACACCGGCAGCCGCCATGAGGAACCAGCGGGCTGGGCGGCCATGTTTGCGCACCACGGCAGCGCACGCCAGCACCGCCGGCAACACTCCGATGTAGATCGCGTCTTCCCAGTAGTTGCCGTAGCCCCAGTAATTGCCGTCACGCGGATTGCCGTAGAGATCTGGGGCGACCAGCCCTGCCAGCCGCCAGGGCCAGAAGGAGTAGGTCATCGCGAGCTGCTTGTCCACTGCGGCGGACCGATCCGAAACACTCAGGTACTCCAGGGTCGGCAGCAGCTGAGCAGCGGCGACCAGAAAGGCAACCCCACCGGCCAGGGCGAGCCATCCCGCCACCTTGCGGGCCACCGCCCAACCACCGGCTAGAAGCGAACGATAGGCAACCCAGGCGACCAACAGAACCAGCGAGTACCAGGCCATCTGGGCGTGGCCGGCAAGCCACTGCATTGCCAACGCGCCCGCTAGCAGGCCAGCTGACCGCAGCTGGCTTGGCCGGCCATGTGGGCTGGGATGCTTGCCACTTGCCAGCTCGCTGGCCCGTCCCGCGGGCCGACCTGGCCCGCCGTCCGCGGCTGAAGCGGCAGCGACCATCCGCTCTCCCGCCAGCACGATCCACGGCAGCCAGGCGCTGGCAGCGTTGATGCTCAGGAAGCCGGCCCGCGTCACCAGGTAGCCAGAGAGGGCATAAGCCAGGCCAGACACAGATTGGGCGAGACTCCCCAGCCCCAGTTGCCGTGCCAGCAGTGCCATGCCGGCCGCGGCCAGGACCAAATGCAGCAGGACGAGCAGGGTCTGACCCCAGGCTACATTCAATACGAGCAGCGCCCAGTTGGGCGGATAGAGCAGCGCCGACTGATAGTTGGCCAACAGTGGCGCCCCCATCCCAAGCGCCGAATTCCAGGCCGGCAGATGCCCGGCGGCCAGAACCTGCCTGGCATAGCTGTGCCAGGGAGTGAACTGGAGCAGCGGCGTCCCCCAGAACAGCGCCCGGCCGGCGACCAGCGGCGGTCCGATCAGCAAGCCGGGCCCCAGGACGATTGGCATCCAGGGAAGCCAGTTCCGGGCGACCCAGGCGCGGGCTCGCTCACCCATCGCACACCGCAAACAGCTGCACACCACGATGATCGAAGACAGGCCGCATGCATTCCCACGATGCGGGGTCCCACTTCCCGAGCGCACGCTCAGCCGGTCCCCATACAACGTAATCCACGCTGTGGGCCACCAGAAACTGCCGACGGAAGGGCTCAGTGGAGTCGGTAGAGAAGAACGACCGGAGTTCTGGCGCCAACTCCGCCAGACCGACCGACTCCGGGCCATGACCGGCAACAACGGTCATCGGCGCCCAGGCCGGCAGCGCATTGCTGGTTTGAAAGGCGGCCAGCACGACCGAGCCCGGCGGTGCGTTTTCGGCCAGCCAGTTGAACGCGTCGACCTCGGACGCGGTCCGAAAGAGCGGTTCTGCCGGTTCCCGGACGTTGAACACAGCGGTGGCAAGGAGCAGTATGCTGCCGGGAAGCAGCATAACTGCAAGCACAACTCGCCATCCACGCTCCTGGCGGAGCTCCCCCGACGCATTCGACACTGGCGGTGCAGCGAACTCGGGCCCCGTGCGCACAGCACGCTGGACCACTCCTGTCCAGCTTGGACTCAGGCCAATTGCGGCAAGCACCAGCAGCGCCACCCAGCCGCCCTCGGTCAACCTGCGCTGTAAATCGACCGGCGCGTAGGCCAGGAACGGGAGCACAGCCGCCCAACCCACCGGCAGCAGCCCGGAGGGATTCGAACGCTGGATGACTCGTCTGGCCCCCAGCACCGCGGCCGGCAGGATCGCGCCGTAGGCTAGCAAGTAGTGCAGCGGGTGCGGCGAACGAATTCGATTCTGCTCGGCCCATCCTTGAAGGTAGGGGTCTGTGGCCAGGGCCGCCCCCAGGTAGATCAGCAGCGGTAGGACCAGCAGGATCACCGCACCGAAGCGGCGTCGCCAGGCGGGCCAGTCGACACCGGTCGCCAGCAGGGCGAACTGGTGCGCGGCCAGCGCAGCCAGCGCTGGGATCAGAATCGGAGAATGCAGGATCGCGGTGAGCAGCAGCACCCCGCCCGCAGCCCAGCCGGTTGGTCGTCCCAGGTAAAGGTCCAGACTCCAAAACATACCGGCGCGGGCCAAGATCAAATGCGGAAAGCCGAGCACCGCCAAGAAACCAAAGGTCTCGGGCGAATAGAACTCGAGCGGCAGCGAGCCCAGCAGATCCGGCTTCCCCAGCGCGATCATCAGCCAGCCCAGTCCCCCGCCCGCGGTCACCAGCACCGTGATCCACTTGCGCCAGGCCGCCGAGCCGATGAACCGGGCGGCAAACCGATAGACGGCCAGCACCAGCAGCGGGATACATGCCAAGCGCATGAGGTGGAACGCCAGCACCAATTGAGCGTGTGACCCGTCGGTCAACTTGCCCGCGATCAAATACGGCAAGAACGCCAGCACGCCGCGCTGCGAAAGGCTGGAATATGGGGATCGAAACAGCCACTCGCCCTGTTTGCCTGCCAGCATCTTGGCCAGGTACGAATTGCCATCCTCCACCGCGACCACGGAACCGGTGAAGCTCCAGTCGGCCGTCTGCCCGGATGCACCTACCAAATACGGGACCGAGGTGGCGGCTCCGAGCACGAGTGCGTACACCAGGCACCAGCGAATCTCTCCACCTGCCAGCCGGACCGGGGCAGGGTCGGCCTGCTGGTCGGGGGTCAACGTCGCAGCCACAGCGAGGCGGCGGCCAGCAGACCGGTCATCGAAATCACTGCGCCGGCAAGCACAGTAGTGGGTTGAAATGAAAAGACCACCTCCTGTGGGCCGGACTCGAGCTCTACCGAGCGCAGCAGGCCGGCGTAGGGGATAATCGGCAGTCGATCCTCACCCACCCGAGCGTTCCATCCGGGATAGTCAACTTCACTGAGCACCAGGCGCCCAGGTCCCGACACTCGGACCGTGATCGAATTCGGGCTCCAATCCATTCTGGTCACCGAGACCTCGCCCTCGACCGTCTCAAGCCAGGCTCGCGGCCGGGATGCAGTGTTCTGGTAAAGGAATTGACCGTCCACCGATTCGCGCAGGTCCAGTGCGTCGGCCGCCACCGGATAGGCAGACACCACTTCGCTCACGGCGAGCATTCCCAGCAGCTCTGGGTCGGGATCGAACCCCCAGGGCCGGAGCGTATTCCCGCTGGGAAACGGCGGCAGCGTTACCGAGTAACCGGACTCGGCGATCCCGATTGCTCGTTCCATGAAGCGACGATAGCTGGCCAGCTGCAGCGGGTTGACTCCGTCGGCAAGTTGCAGACCCTGCATGGCCGCAGCAGGTTGCGTGAGGCTGTAGGACGGCGAAAAGGATCGCTGGCCGGACGCCACCATAGCGCTCACCCGCTCGACCACCGGATCCGATGCAACCGGTTGCGGCTTGAGCGTGGTCTGGTTGACCAGAGCCAAGTCCATGAGCAGAATCGCTCCCACAAAGGTTGCGAATGGCCCAGCTGATAGTCGCGCTGCAAGCCCGGATCCGGTCCAGAACCCGACGATCGCGATCAGCGCGCCGGAGATCGCCCATGGAATCACTCGAATCACCCGTTCCTGTGGTGGTATCCCCGCGGAGGATGCCCAGCTACCGAGGCCAAATGCGGCATACGCAATAATCAGCGCGCCTGCCAGCGACCGCACTCTAGACCGCGGGAGATCTCGCAGCTGGTCGAACCCCGTCCCGGCCAGCATCGCCAGCCCGAAGCTTGCCAGCAGCAGGCTGCGAGGAGGGACCCGCAGCTGCGAGATGCCGGGGATCAGCGCCCGCAACAGTCCATAGAACGGGGTGTTGCTTCCAAGCGCGGTGAGTAGACTGAGCAGTACCAGCCCCAGCCAGAACCGCCAGCGGCGGGCGTCGCCCAGCACTGCCAGCCCGGCCAGGAAGAGCACCACCGATCCGGAATAGGGCTGCCACTCAGGCCAGCCGCCAAGCTCGGGTGCCAGCAGGCCCGGAAGGCGGTTGACCGGCAAAGACAGCTCAGTGCTCTGGTCCAACTCCAGGTTGGCTCGCGTGCTCAATCGCACGAACTCGGTCAGCGGCAAGGCCAGCGCTGCCGCGACTGCCAGCGACATCACGCCCCCCAGTGCCAGCGCCAGTACCGGCCGGCCTGCTCTGGCCGCCCAAGCTGAGGCGCCGGTCGCCGACACGCGCCGTGCACCCTCCACGGCGCCCCCTGCCTCCCCGATTCCTCTCGTATCTCGCCGGCTATGCGCAACGCGCCACAGAAAGAAGGCAGCGGTCAGTAGCATCAAACCGGGATACCAGCGGGGATCGGCAAGGAATACAATCCCGGTCAGCGCCCCGGCGCGGACCGCCGTGGCAACCCGCCGCCGGCTCGAATCCCCCAGCGAACGGGCGGCCGCCTCGGCCGCCAGCAGCGCCCACGGGGTCCAACTCACTGCATACACCAGGCTCACATGCCCCAGCCCGACGTGACCGAGCAGTTTGGGGGTGGCGCTGAACGCCAGTCCAGCGAGGAGCGCCCCAGCGGGCCGGATTCCCAGCCGCAGTCCAAGTCGCCAGGTTCCAATCCCGGCCCAGGCCAGGTGCAGCCAGATCAGCAGGTTGAAGCCCAGCGCACCCGGAATCGCAACCCCCAGCCAGGCAGGCGGATACCACATTCCGGCCAATGGATCCGCGGCAAGCGGCGCGCCGGAGAGAATCGTGGGATTCCACAGCGGCACCTGACCCCAGGTCTTGAGCGATTGGCGTATGAACTCGACGTTCGGCCAATGGGAAATCAACAGATCAGAGAACGCTCCACCGCGCCAGAGCAAAACCTGGCTGGGATCGCTCAGGATGGCAAACATTGAGAGCAGTCCGGAGGCCAGGAAAAGCGCTAGCGGAGCCAGCGATTTCAGCTTCAACGCTGCGCGACCCGGTACAAATGGAACTCACCGAGGCTCCATACCGCCTGCAGCTGATCGAGCCAATCCGGCGAACCAAGCTGGCGCTCTTCCGGGCCGAACAAAACGTAATCCACCCCCAGTCCGCGGAGCCGATCCACGGCACCAGCAGTCTCCCCGCCCCAACCAAACAGTTCAATGACCACAGATTCCTGTTGACTTGCATGCGGGGTCTCAAACGGGTGGCCGTAGAGCACCCGCGCCTCGCTGAATGCAGGAATGCGGTTGCCCGACTGCGGGCCGGCCAGAACCAATTGCCCGGCAGGCACCTGCCTGGCGATCTCTCGGTAGGCTTGACGCTCATCGTCGCCGACCACCAGTGCCGCGTCGCCACTGGCAACTGACTGCAGCCCGGCGCCGAACACTATGGCATGCGAAGGCAAGGCCAGGGCCAATACGGCAACCATGGCCAGTGTTCGCCGTCTGGCGCTGTGGATCAGACTCACCAGGGCGGCGCCGGCCAGGCCGGCGATCGGAAAGAACAGGCCGAGTGCCATCCGGCGCTGCAAGGCAAGTGGTGAAAACAGCAGGACCAGGCCGACCGCGCCCCAGACCACCAGCAAACGCTCACCGGACCGTCGCATCGCCCCGCCCAGTCCGATGCCGGCAGCGGCCAGCATGAGCACCAGCCCGTACCCGAGCGCAGTTTCCAGCAAGCCCGGGGTGGGTGTCAGGTTCTGGCTTGCCCAGGCTGCCAGCGCAGGCTGCAGCCGGACGACAAGCAATTCGTAAGCCAAGAGTGGGCCGCACCCGGCGACAAACGCAAGCAGTGCCGGCATGCGGCTGAGCGCCGGACGCAACTCACGCTGCCGGTAGGCCTCCCAAGCGGTCCATATTGCAGCCGTCAACAATACCGGAAGGGCGGCAAACGGCTGAACCAGCGCCAGTGCCAACCCGACGGCGAAAGCGAGCGGCAGCCTCTGCTTTGGGAAGTAGTCGTCAAAGGCAATCAGTGCGATGCCTGAGATGAGCAGCGCAGCGGCGAAGGCGAAGTGAGCGTTGGCGTAACCGCTCAGGAGCGGGATTGACTCTGGCACCCAGAGGTCGTTGGGCAGCAACCCGAACGGCACCCCGAGCCATCCGACACCGGACCCAAACAACGCCAGCCCGAAGGCCAGGCCTCGCGCAGCTTTCGAGTTGAGAGTTCGCTTGAAGAGCGCCCAAGCACTGCCAAACATAGCGAGGGTCCCTGCGATCCGGGCGACGTGGTAGATCCAGATTGGCTGCACCCCGGCCATGCCAGAAAGGCGTCCGAGAAACAAGTAGAAGGCGAACAGCAAGGTGCCCGGTCCAGGCTGTGCAGCGTATGGAAGCGTAAACTCGAGAGGGGAGTGGGTACCCTGACGCATTTTCGCCAGGTAGCTGAATCCGTCCACTGGATTCAACAAGAACCCGGAGAATTGCGTCCCGGGTTTTGCCAGCGTCGTCGCCACGATGTAGGGCGCGGTCGTCAGCAGCACGGCCAGCAGCACCAGCCCTACTGCCCAGCGGCCACGGAGCATGAGGCGGATTGTACGTCGGTCGCGACGGTGCCGCCATTTGCCTGCCAATTCCCTCTGCCTATAATCGAATTGTGTCGCGGGTGTCGGACCTCTACCGGCTACAGCAGATCGACCTCGAGATCGATAAGCTAAACGTACGGCTAGACGAGATCGAATCGATCCTGCAAGATTCGAGCGAAACTCGCAGGCTCAAGGGTGAGCTGGCCGAGGCGGAACTCCATTTGAGGACGCTCCGCAACGCGGCGCAAAGCGCTGAACACGCGGTGGTGAGTCAGCGCCAGAAGATTTCAGGCACCGAAGCGAAGTTGTACGGCGGACAAATCCAGAGCCCGAAGGAATTGCAGGACCTGCAGGCCGAGTCCGAGTCGCTCAAGCGGCACCTGGATACCCTGGAAGACCGCTACTTGGAGGCAATGCTCGAGCAGGATGAGGCGCAGCGGATCTACGATGGGCTGGCCGCTGAGTTGGAACGAACTCAGGCCGAGCGGCACACGACCAACACCGAGTTGGTGGACGAGCAGGGCCGAAATTCACAGCGGATCCGGGATCTGGAGGCCGAACGCGAAGCGGCTCTGGCAACCGTCAGCGACGAGGATCTGGCGTCCTATGAAAGTCTGCGAGAACGGCACCGCGGCGTTGCACTGGCACGGCTCAAAGACGACAGCTGCAGCGAGTGCGGGATGACTTTGTCGGCGGCGACCCAGCAAACCGTTCGATCCGGCAATGAGTTGATCCGGTGCAGCCAGTGTCACCGGCTGCTGTATGGAGGTTAGACGGACATGCCGATAGACTTCGGACCGTTCGGACCCTTCGGACGCTTCTTCGGCCTGCGCGAATTCTTTTTCGGTCTCATTGTTGCCATCGTCGTGCTCTTCATCCTGTGGCGGATCCGGGGCATGTTCTCGGGGATATTTGCCGACATTCGTCGGTGGCTGAAGTCCGTACTGCGCGGACTGCGGACCCGGGCCATCGATCGCTATCAGGTGGAGATTATCGGGCGCGCCGAAACTATGCACCTAGCCCGCCCGATCTTTGCCCTGGACGAAATCCTAATCGAGCCGAGGGTGTTGATCCCGCCGGCCCCACCCGACCCGGCCAGCACGGAGGAGCTCCCCAGTGGATCACTGGCGGTTGTTCCAAACCTTCCGGATGTGAACTACCTTTCGGGGGTCTATGCTGCGCCGACCCTGACCCTGGCTCAGGCGCTACGGGGGGGCGTCGACCTGCTGCTCACCGGGGAGCCGGGAAGCGGCCGTTCCACTGCGCTGGCCTACCTTGCCATCCGGCTCGCCAACCGCGATCCATCCATGGGGGAGTTAGTGGGCAAGGTGCCGATCCTGGTGCACGCCTCCGATCTGGCCCTTGTCCGCCAGGAAGGCACTTTGGAGCGCCTGACCATTGCCGCCCAGCGGACTGCCTCGCCCAGCGTCGCCGCCCTGCTGCCGAGCTACTTGCAGCGACACTTCGATGCCGGCAGTGCGTTACTGCTGCTTGACGGGCTGGACGAACTGGGTGAACAGGACTTGCCGGAGATCGCCGAGTGGGTACAAGCGGTACGCACCGAGTACTCCCAGGTCCGGATCGTTGCCACCGGTTCGGCCAGCTTCATCGGGCCGCTCGGCTCCATCGGTCTGAGCCCGGTAAGCCTCGCGCCATGGACCGAGCAAATCATCCGCCAGTACCTACGCCGCTGGACTCACTCTTGGGAGCAATTCGTCGTGCCCCGCCTGCACAAGAACCGTGAGCCCGAAACAGACCTGAAGCTCATCAGCGGTTGGTTGGCAGGCACGATGCGGGGCCTGTCCCCAGCGGAGGTGACCTTGCGAGTCTGGGCCGCCTACGCTGGAGATACCCGCGGCCAGCGACCAGTTGACGATTTCGAATCCTACGCATCGCGGATCCTGTCGCAGAACGAACAGGGCCAGGTCGAAGCGACTGCCCTGGCATGGCTGAAGGCCGGAACCGCAGTGGTGCCGGAACGGTTGATCGCGGGAAGCGTCGCAATCCCCAGCCTGGCCGAGGCCGGCATCCTGGTCCGGCACGAGTCGAATACCGTGTCATTCGCGATTCCTGTGGTCGGCGCCTATTTCGGTGCGCGGGCGATGTCGCACGAAGGTGTGCTGCAAGACCTAATCAACCGTCGCTGGGGCCCAGGCCTGAAGGCGCTGCAATACCTGGCGTCGCTGGGCGACATCGAGCCGGTCGTTGGCAGGTTGGTGGCCCGCACCGATGATTCGCTGGATTCGGGACTGCTCACTGGAGCCCGCTGGCTGCGAGATGCCCCAAGCAGCGCTGAGTGGCGAGGTAAGCTGCTGCGAGAGTTGGCGAAGATCGTGCACGATGCCTCGAAGCCATACGGCCTGCGCCTACGATGCGTACATGCCCTGGCCAGTGCGTCAGAGGAGTCTGTTTCGATCCTGTTCAACCGGATGCTCAAATTGCCTTCCACCTCCAGTCGGGTGCTGGCCGCGCTTGGACTAGGCGGCATGGCTGACGAAAGCTCGGTTGAGCGGTTGGTGCTGGCTGCCCAAGGTGATTCGGAGATGCTGGTCCGACAGGCTGCCTGTTTGGCGCTGGGAGCGATCGGAAGCGACGCCGCGCTGGAGGGGCTGGGCCAGGCGCTGCTCGGCGGAGATCAAGAACTACGGCTTGCAGCCGCCGAAGCGCTTGCGGTGGATCCGGACGAGGGGTTCGGTATGCTGCGAGAGGCAGCAGTGCATGACGAGATCATGACCCGCCGGGCAGCGGCCTTCGGCCTTGCACGCATCATGGAAGACTGGGCGCTGGAAGCTCTGCAGAAGATTAGGGTGGACGACCAGGAGTGGATCGTGCGCGGGGCGGCCGAGGAACTGCTCGCGCGGCGACAGAGCCCTCCCTGGATGATTCACCGCCCGCCGAGCAATCCGACCGAACTGGCCTGGGTCACTGCGTTTGCCGAAAAGTCGGGATTGGGAGTCGGCCATGGACGGGCATCACTTGAGCTGCTTCGCCGGGCGCTTAACGATGGCTCAGCCGATGTACGGATGGCTGCGCTGGAGACATTAAGCTGGGGGCTGGGCGATGAGCTCAGCCTGGATATGTTCCGAATTCTTGAATCTGGCGACGATTACTTGCGGGATGCCGCCTTCGAGGCATTGTGGCGGCTGGCGAGCACTGGAGTGGAGCTTCCGGACCCGATGAAGTTCGGCTTGGGCTAGCTATCCAGCCAGCCCTGAATGCGGTTCTCAACCTCTTCTGCGGTCATCGCCTCAACCGCCACAATCTTGTCCAACCCGGTCTGTCCTGCGACGATCTCGATGCGGCTGCGCCGAACCCCCAACACCTTCGCTAGGAACCGCACCAGCGCCTGGTTGGCCTTGTCTTCGACCGGCGGCTCCTGAATCCGGATTCGCACGGTTCCGTCTTCCAGAACGCCCGCAAATTCGCTCTTGCGCGCCCGAGGAGTCACCCGCACCGTGATGGCGGCGCCGTACTTCCCGTTGGTGAGTTTGTACTTTCGCCTCATGCCAGCCTGTTCAGCACCCCGAGCAACAGCCTACGAATGATGTCGAGCACGATCAATAGCACAAGTGGACTGAAATCAATGCCGGCAGTCGGGGGCATGATGCGCCGAATTGGCGCCAACAGCGGATCCACAATCGAATCGATCGTCCGCCGGATCTCATTGAATGGATTCAGAAACCAGCTCACGATGACGTGCGCCAGAACCAGCAGCCAGAGCAGCGTGAAGACCACGCTTACCAGGTTAGCTAAGACCAGCATCGTGCCGCCGGCGGTCATTATCGCATGAATTCGATGTGGTCGATCGAGGATGCATTTCCTTTCACTCCTGCCTGGGTCCAAAGATCGCTCTGCCGATGCGCAATATGGTAGCACCCTCCTCGACCGCGATTTCAAAGTCGTCGGTCATCCCCATCGACAGCTCGCTCCACTCCGCAGGAAGCGACTGACATAAGAATTCTTGCAGCTGTCGCAATCTGCGGAAGACCGGGCGCACCGACTCCGGGGTGTTGGTCATCGGCGCCATCGTCATCAGGCCCAGGATCTCCAGATTGGGCAGCCGAACCAGATCGGCAAACTCATCGACGATCCCCGGCCAGCTCGATTCCTGGGCCAGTGCCCAGCCATATTTGGCCGCTTCGCCAGAAACGTTGCACTCGAGCAATACGGGCAGTCGGCGACCAACCTGCTCCGCCGCCCGGTTCAGCCGCTGGGCGATCTTGCTTCGATCGACCGAGTGCACCAGGTCGAAGGCCTCGGCAACCGTTGTGGCCTTTCGGCTCTGAATATGACCGACCATGTGCCACTCGATGCCCTCAAGATCCGAGAGCTGCTCCTGCTTCGGAACCGCCTCTTCGACTCGATTCTCTCCCAGCATCCGCAGTCCGGCCTGGTATCCGGCGCGAACCACATCGGCCGGCTGGGACTTGCTGACCGCTACGATACGGATCGGGTCCGGGTTGCGGCCGGCCCGCTCCGCTGAGCTCCAAACCCGGCTCTGCACGTGATCGAACCGCTGCGCAATCTCAGCTGCTGAGACTGGCGATCGCTCCGAAACGGCCGGTCTTCCCTTGTTCTCCACGATGCGAATACCAGTCCTCCAGGTGGCAGGCAGTGCATAGCCCGGCCACTTCGATCGAGCCAATCCCGCAGTCTTCAAGCATCCCTCGATTGGCGCTCCACAGGTTCAAGTGTGTCTGACCATTTAGCCGCTGCAGGTGTTCCTCGGCCCTGTCCCCCAGTGCGACCTTGACTTGCTCCACCACCTCCGGGCCGATCGGGTAGTGATCCGGGCCGATGGATGGGCCGATGCCGGCCAGCATGTCTTTTGGCTGGGCTCCGAAGTGCTGCTGCATGCTCTCCACCAGGCGCACCGCGACCTTTCGGACGGTCCCCAGCCAACCGGCGTGGGCGATTCCAAGCGAGTGGGTTACCGGATCATGGATCATGATCGGCACGCAGTCAGCGAAGCGCATCACGAGCGTCAATCCCGGCGTGTCGGTCACGATCGCATCCGCCTTCTGCGGCGGTTCGTCGGTGCGGGGCTGCGTGGCAATTACCACGTCTGCCGAGTGGACTTGCCAAACGTCGAATGCCGATTCGGGAGGGCGCCGGAGGGCTTCCAACCCGCGAAGTTTGTTCTGCCGGACACGGTCCAGCTGGTCGCCGACCGTTGCCCCGAAGTTCAGCGAGCTCCACGGCGCCGGGCTCACACCGCCCTGACGGGTAAAGATCGCGTGCTGCAAACTTGGCTGGCTGAGGGACTGGAACTGAAAGAAGCGGAGCTCGGCGGCGCGCCCAAACGGCATTTGCTTAGTCTACCATCGGCGCCCAATTGATGGCTATGCGCAGCCTAGGATCGGGGCTGCTCTGGGGCTTTGTGGGCCGCGATCGCCAGTTTGGCCGCCACCGATTGCCGAGTTTCTTGCATGGTGGCTTCCAAGTGCGGATAGGCCATCCAGACGTTGGCTATCCCGAACAGCGCCCCGGTGAGCGAACGCAGGAAGGGGGTGCTCTCGCGCGCAGCAATCGGGAGCAGGTCGAGCTGCGAGATCAATTGAGTGCCCCCGTCCAACGCAATCGGCACGATTCCCAACAGGAACCAGAACGTCAGCGGCAACGGCTTCACCCGATTGCGAAATATGCCGAAAACCAGACCGGCGAGAAAGATGCCGCCGTATATCCCGATGTCCCGCTCGCACAGCGCCACCTTGTATCCCACCTGATCGTTGCCGCGGAAGCGACGTGCGGCCAGATAGTCGTTCTCATCGATTCCGGTGGCGGCCGCGAAACTCTCCAGGGAAGTGCCCGCCAGGGCGCGCGGATAGGCCGGCTGGTCACCGAACAGGAACCAGGAGCGGAACGCCAACTGATGGCAGAACGGGGAGTAGACGGTGTACAGCAGCTTTGCCGGACCAGTCGCCCCAACTTTCATCAGCGCCGGAGCAACGAACGGCAGCCCAGCATAGAGCAACACCAACAAGCTGAAGACCGCCAGCCAGTGCCGGGCAAAGTAATGCAGTCCGCGATTCAAACGCAGCCCCCAGGGACCGCTGTCGGACATCGGAGTCGCGGCGGTCGCATCGCGGGCGGCCCCCAGCGCCACCTGCAGGTCCAGTTTGGTGAACGGCGCCGCCAGGACGTATGGCCCCACCTCGACCACCGGCACCCGGTCGCGGTACTTTGTGCGGATGGCCAGGTCCTGGCTCACGTCGATCTGGACCAGTTCATGCGGCAGCTCCGCCTGCAGTTCCCCGAGCGCTTCGATCACCTGCTCGGTTTCTGGGTCTCCGGACTCAAAATAGAGCAAGACCCGGGTCATTGGAACAGTCCCGCCTGCTCTAAGTAGCGATCGAGTTGGTCTTGCGTGAGCACCCCAATATGATAGGCGACCAATTTCCCCTCCCGATCAATTACTGCGCTGGTTGGATAACCAGGTACTCGGTACAACTGCTGCACCGCCCCACCGGGATCGAGCAGCAACGGAAAGCTCAGCGCGAGCTGCCGACCGAATGCTTGGACCTGCGCTGCACTTTCGTCAAAGTCAACTCCCAGGATCACCAGGCCATCCGCACCGTAGCTTTGGTAGGCCTGCTGCAGCAGCGGCATCTCGGTTCGGCATGGGCCACACCAGGTTGCCCAGAAGTTCAGCAAGACCACCTTGCCGCGCTGATCTTCCAGCCGGACCGTTTCCCCATCCGCTGCGGCCCCCAGGCTGAACCCCGGGGCCGGGCTTCCAACCGCCAATTGCGAGGTGAGCACTGAAGCGGCTGAGTTCTCTGTCGTGGGCGTGCTCAGGGGCTGGCCATCGGCCGAGGCCGCCGGCATGCCGAAGAATACCCACCACCCGATCGCCGCGCCCAACAGCACCCCGGCAATCAAGGCCGGCCAGCGCCGGGCGGATGCCGGGTTCCCGGCGGGCTGCATCGTGGTCTGTCCGGGCCTCATATTCTCACAATGACCTTGGTCCCCGGGAATGGCCACTGCACGGTCACGTCGCCGGGATGGTAGTCAACGATCGGAGTGGTCCATCGAAAGAACCACTTGGCGTCATCGGGTCGCAAGTTGATGCAGCCGCGCGAGCGGGGTGCGCCGTAGTCGGCATGCCAGTAGGTTGAGTGCAATGCCGCTCCGCTCCCGTGGAACAAAACGGTCCAGCCCACGCCAGGCAAGTCGTAGCCACTGACCGCGTCGCCGCCGGACATGTGGCGCGAAACCATCTTCCGCCAGGTCCACATCTGGCCGATCGGAGTGTTGGAGTTGATCACCCCGTCTTGCGGGTAAAAGGTGTAGCCAGAGGAAATGCGAGCGAAATACACCTCGACGCCTGATTCCATGGCCGAAATCACCTGGCGTGAGATATCCACCACCACCGCCTTGTCCTCGACCGCGGGTGAAATTGGGGCCAGCTCGTCGGGTGCGATTGGACGAAAGGCTGCGCCGTGGGCATACATCACGATCCCATTCTCGTCGTGCACTCGATACCAGATCTCGCCATCGCTGCCAAGCTGACGTTGGTCAACGTTGAGTACCATGTCGTAATACAGCCGGTAGCGCCGCTCGGCGCCCGGATCGGCACCTCGCAGCCCATCGATGAATGGCACCGATATCTCGGTCCACAAGCCCTGTTCGGGGATCTCGCTCAGGATCGGATTGAGATCGTTACGCACGATCTGGGCTTGCGCCGACCACAGGTATCCGTCGGGGGTCTCCAGCCAGATGTTGTTGTGTGGATATGGGCCGCGGCCGATGACGCGGCGATTGACCTCGATCAGATCGTCGGGGTGCAGCACTGCATTGACTGGACTGTCCGGGCTCGGGCGGAGCCGCAGCTCCGCCTCGGGCTCGGTGATGCGGCCCAGCTCGCCGCCTGGCAGCAGGCGCAATCTGGCCGGAAAGGCCAGACCGGCAGCGGCGCCGAGTTTGAGGAAGTCGCGTCTGGAAATGCGGCGCATCGTCAAGTCGTTAACTGGCGAAACCAGGGTTCAGCCCCCAACCAGCCGGTTTGACACGGTGACTTTCGACCCACCGGATGCTCCGCAGGAGCGAGCCACGACAGGTCAGAGCGACATCCGGCGCAGTCGCAGGCTGTTGAGCACCACCGCAATCGAGCTGAATGCCATGGCGCCGGCCGCCAGCATCGGATTGAGCCGGCCAAGCGCTGCGGAAGGCACCAGCAGCACGTTGTAGATGAATGCCCAGAACAGATTCTGTTTGATCACCCGCAGGGTAGCCCGTGAAAGCTGGATGGCGCGCGGCAGCAATCGCAAATCGCCGCTCATCAGCGTGACCGGCGCGGCTGCGATCGCAACATCAGTGCCGGTTCCGATGGCGACCCCCACGTTGGCCTGGGCCAGCGCTGGGGCATCATTGATGCCGTCGCCGACCATCATGACTGGCCGGCCGCCCTCCTGCAGCTGCCGGATGGTGCTCGCCTTTTCCGCCGGTCGCACTTCGGCCAATACGTTTTGCGGCGCAATGCCCACCTGGCCGGCGATTGACTCGGCAACCTGACGATTGTCGCCGCTGAGCAACATGACCTGCAGGCCCATCGCATCCAGCTGCTGGATCGCCTCGGCCGAACCTTCCTTTACCGAATCGGCAATTGCCATCAACCCCGCCAGCTCACCGTCGGCCGCCACACCAACGACCGTCCTTGCATTCGATTGCAGCTCGCTCTGCAGCTCTGTCAAACCATCCAGCGACACGCCTTGGCTGGCCAGGAACTCACGATTGCCGACGACCACCCGGCGACCGGGGAACACGCCGACCAGATACCCGTCGGGCCCCG
>CAZGCX010000017.1:0-19810 GCA_964524585.1 uncultured Anaerolineaceae bacterium | reverse complement strand
CGATTTAAGGAAGCAAAGTCGTCGCGCGGTGCAATCGAGCACCAGCCGACCGGCTCGCCGTTCTGATAGGCGAGAATGCCCGGGATCTGTCCCAAGTCGACCACCTCACGCATCGCAGCCTTGTTTCCCGGGCTGCGGTTTCGTTCAAATTCGGCCCGGGTAATCCGCCACCACATGCACCAGCAGCCCCCCGCCCCCCAGGAGGGTCCGGGGCCGAATAAGGCCGTGAAGTCATCCCATCGTTCCGGAGTCAGGGGTTCGATTCGCAATTTCGCCATGGATTCCTTCGCCTGTCGGCTCAACCCCACCGGGATTTCGCCTGACGGATCAACAGACCGGTCAGCCCTACAAGGACTTCGCCTGACGGCTCAATCCCACTGGGACCTCGCCTGCGGCTCGGCAGGTGCCCATGATAACCAACCTGCGGACGCCCTTCAAGAACTTCGGAGGCCCAAGAGGCTCCTGCGGCGCTGTAACGCATGCAACTCAGCGGGGGTCTCTAGCGGCAATGCGGCGCTTGCAGCCCGGCATGCAGAGCGGTGTTGATCTGAGAGTTGTTTGAGGGGATTGATAGAATTGTGGAGAGGAAATCCGATAGAGTCGCTCGTAATTCGCTAGGTTGCAGAGGTGAAATGTGTCGAAGTCAACCCTGATCGGTGCCGCAGTGTTCGCCGTCCCAGCCGGGTTCGTCCTGGCCAACGTTTTGCAATACGTGGTCGGCATCCCCTTACCGTGGAACCCCTACGCCGCACTTTCGGATGCGGTGCAGGGCACGCCCTGGCGATACCTCTACGAATTGGTCATTGTCGCCAGCCCGATCGCGGCCTTCGGGCTGTTGCTGCTCCCCAACGTCCACATCAGCCGCAGCCAGCTGGAGGGAGAGCTGGCGAATATCGTGATCCGGCGTGGGACCGCCTCGGTCATGCTGCTGATGCTCGGTTGCGTCCTGGTGCTCGCGATCATGGGGGCCTACTTCTTCAGCGAAAACCTGCCGTGTATCCTGGGGCAGCAGATCAGCTGCTAGCTGGCTTCGAAAACCAGTTGGACTCCGTGGGCGCGAACCGACGGCACCGCTACGGCCTGGGCCGACGAGATCCGTAGACCGGTCGGCAGCTCTGCCCGCCGGCCAGCCTGACCCTCGATCAATTCGATCTCGAATCCTTCCACCTGTAGTAACGCTGACGTGTGGCTGCGGTCGATCTGGGGTACGACGTCAAACAGCCGGGCCAGGCGGTCAGTGCTCGCCGCCAGGTCCCGCACGCTTGCCTGAATTCCGGCGATACCAGTCGCTCCATTGGCGTGCGCAGTGTTCTCCGTGCTGGCCGGCACCCGCAGCTCCCTTGGGGTCTCATCAGTGAGCAAGAACGGCGTGCTCATGGTCGGGAACATGGCAGTTCGCCAGCGCAGCTCGACTCCGTCCGGGCGCCGGCGTCCGCCGCTCTCCGGATCTCCGATTTCGATCCCCACCCGTCGGATACGTGCTACCTGGTCATCGAGATCCGCAGTGTGGAATGCGTAACCTGCGACCCCCTCGCCAGCATCAAAGATGAATAGGTAGTTGCCGGGTCCGGCCGGCGGCGGCTCGTCCAGCAAGCGCCGATCGGTCGGGGCCATGAGTTCCAGATAGCTGTGATCGGCGAAGATCACCAGCGCGTTGTGAGTCAGCCCGCCGGCGTGCTGCCCACCGGCCACGACCGTGAAGCCGAGCTCACTGAAAGTCTTGCCAGCCTGTTCCAGGTCGAAGACCGCCAGGATCACATGATCGAACTTCACGGGCTTGGCAGCGGCGTGGCCTCGTAGGCCGGCCAGGGGATCTTCACCCACTGCGTGTACCCGTGCTTCTCCGCGGTATACAGCCGGGCCCCGGAGGGCTCCGAACAGCCGGCCTCGTCGCTTACCGTGATGGTCGTCTGCTGATACTGGTGCGTCCCAAGCGGGGTGAAGATCAGCTGCCCATCCTGGCACAGCCAGGCCTCAATCAAGTAGCCTCGATCGTCGTCAGTGGTCATCCAGACCGGATCCCAGGCGATTGTCACCTGATCACCGATCCGGCTGGCGCGGGGGTTGGTTGGCGGCAGATAGAGCTCGCCGAAGGGCAGCCGCGAGTAGTAGGGAGGCGCCTCAGCCAGGTCGCCTCGGATCTCGAGGTAATCGGCCCGCACCCAGCAACGGTCGAAGTAGGTCCAGGGATGGACGTAGGCCCAGGTGCCCAGGTCGTTGCGTCCGACGATGTCCACTCGGACCCCCGGATACAGGCCCCACTCATACAGATAGGCGGCACCCGGACCGTAGCGGCAGTTCGACTGCTCCAACACGGTGGCGGCGATTGGCTTGTAGGTGGGCGTTGGTGAGGGAGTCTGGGTGACCGTGGGTGTGCCGGCCGGGGTCTGGGTATCCGTAGCGGTCGCGGTTGCGGTGTCGGTGGGCCTGGCCGTTGCAGCCGGAGTTGCGCTGGGTGTAACGGTCGCGGTGGCGCTGGGAGGGACGGTTGGGGTCGCCGTAGCCAGTGGGCTCGGCGTCACAGTCGGCTCCGGATCAAGCGCCGGCAGGATCCGGGTACCGAACACGAACCCCGCCAGGCCGCCGACACCCAGCCACAATACAGAGAGCGGTATTACCCCGGAACGGCGCACGCTGGTTATCTTCGCGCCAGAACTCCGGCCTGAAAATAGCCGGTTCGTGGGGGCAAGCGGTCACCACTTCTCGTGGTGCACCACGGCTTGGCACACCATCCGCCGAGATCGCAATGCCTCTGTCAGATTCATTGTCGGCTCCCTATCACGGCCCGAATGTGGCGCAATCCGGGAGATAGGGTACCATCGGTGGCCGTCCGGCCAGTTCTCTTCCCGCCCCCGGGGGCCGGCGCGCCGTGAGCCCCGCCCATGCAGAACCATGCGATCCGCCTGCACATGCTCGCCAAGACCTTCGGCCGCGGCCCGAAGGCAGTCGAGGCATTGCGCGGCGTCGATCTGGAGGTCGAGGCCGGGCAGGTGTACGGCTTCCTCGGACCGAACGGCGCCGGCAAGACGACCACCATCCGGATGATCATGGGGCTGCTTCATCCGAGCAGTGGGTCGGTGGAAGTCTTTGGAAAGGCGGTGGGCGACCACCCGGAAGTGCACCGCCGGGTCGGGGCTTTGATCGAGGATGCAGTCTTCTACAGTCACCTGACCGCCCGCGACAATCTGCGTGTCCTGCAATACACCGCTGGGCACGCTAGCTCACCTCGCATTGATTGGCTGCTCGATCAACTCGGGTTGTCAGCCGCAGCCGATCGCAGGGTGAGCGGATTCTCCACCGGCATGAAGCAGCGGCTGGGGATCGCAGCCGCCCTGTTGAGCGATCCTGCCCTGGTGATTCTTGACGAGCCGACCAACGGGCTCGATCCGGCCGGGATTATTGACATCCGCCGGTTCATCCGCGGGCTTGCAGAGCAGGAGGGGAAGACGGTCTTCCTTTCCAGCCATCTGCTACATGAAGTCGAGCAGGTGTGCGATCGTGTCGCAATCATCCACCGCGGCGAAGTCCTGCGAGAGGGCTCGGTCTCTGAGCTGCTCAGCGCTTCCACCGCCGCCCTGCGCCTGGAGGCCGAGCCGGTCGAGGCAGCAGCCAGCCTGCTGCAAGAGCGCTGGCAGCCGAAGCTGGATGGAGAGTGGATCGAGCTGCAGGCTGCACCGGATGACAGTCCGGAAATCGTTCGGCTGCTGGTGGATGCTGGGATTGAGGTGCGACAGGTGATCTACCGTCAGCAGTCGCTGGAAGACTTCTTCATGTCGGTCACCGGTGAAGATCAGGCGGTCCCCGAGGCGTCAGAGGCGTGATCAGTCTGCTGCGCGCCGAGCTGCTCAAGGCCACCAAACACTACCGTCTGATCAGTTTCCTGGTCTGGGTGTATCCGGTCGGGTTGGCGAGTTTTTATCTGCTTGGGCTCCCGATGACCTTGCTTTCCGCTGGCGCCAGGCAGAGCGTGCTGGCTGGCTGCCCCGGTAACTGGACCACCGATGCGACCGGGCCGTGGTCGCTCTTGATCAGTTTCCCCGGCAGCGTTTTAGGCAAGCTGCTGCCGCTGGGTTTCATGGCGGTGATGTTTGCGGGCGAGTACGAATGGAAGACCTGGAAGAATCTGATCCCTCTCAGCCGCCGGCGCCGACTGCTCCTCACCAAGATGGGAGCGTTGGTGCTGATCGTCGCCTGTTCGTTTGTAATCCTGTCGGTGATCCCGTTGATTGGCCAGAACCTCGGCTGCCGCCTGTTGGGAGGCGCGGACGGTCCGCCCTTCAGCTTCTCCGCGCTGGGGGAATTCACCCGAAATTACCTCCAACAGGCGATGCTCGGGGTGGTCTCTCTGCTGATCATGGCGTGTTGGGCGGCGCTGGGGGCGTTGCTCACTCGCTCCATCCTGGGGGCGCTGCTGGTTTCCTTTGGCGCCTCGCTGTTGGATCCACTGATGATTGGCGTGCTCGCGATCGCCCGCGACTTGCTAAACTTGCCGCGCCTGACCGACCTGTACCTGCTGACCACCAGCTACAACTTGGACAACTTACGCACCTGGTTTGCAAGCGGTCGGCTGCTCATGGGGTTAACGCCGGATTCCAGCATGTTCACCAGCGCGCCCAATGCCGCCGGATCGCTGGTGATACTGGCGGCATGGATCACCGGACTGGCAGCGCTGGCGGTCATACTTTTCCAGCGACAAGACATTACCAGTTGAACATCATCCCGCGCCTGACCCTGCTGGCAATCTCGGCGCTCTCCGTCGCCGGGTGCGCTCTCAGCAGGCCGGCCAATGTCCCCACTTGCGATCCTACCGGCCGCTGCACCTATCGAGTGGTCGCAACCTACCCCCACGATCCGGGCGCCTTCACGGAGGGGCTGGTCTACGCCGACGGATTCCTGTACGAAAGCACCGGACTGCGCGGAGACTCGAGCCTTCGCAAGGTCGAAGTGGAGACCGGCCAAGTGGTCCGGGAACTACGTTTGGACGATGCCTATTTCGGCGAGGGGATCGCGCTAGTGGGCGATCGAATCGTACAGTTGACCTTCACCTCCGGCACCGGGTTTGTCTACCGTGCTGAAGATTTCGATATGCTGAGCGAGTTCGAGTACGCTGGCGAAGGATGGGGGATTACCTACGACGGGGCCCGGTTGATCATGAGCGACGGAACCGCCACGTTGCGCTTTCTCGATCCGCGGAATCTTGCCGAGCTGGCTCGCATCGAGGTGACAGACGATGGATCGCCGGTCGATCAACTCAACGAACTCGAATACGTTTCCGGCGAAGTGTTTGCGAATGTGTGGCAGACGGATCAGATCGCTCGAATCTCGCCGTTTACAGGCGAGGTCGCAGGTTGGATCGACCTGGACGGCCTTCTGGGGCCGGACCGCTTCGAGCCGGGGGTCGATGTGCTGAACGGCATCGCCTATGACCCGGATCGCGGCCGCTTGTTCGTCACCGGCAAACGCTGGCCGCGCCTGTTTCAGATCGAGTTGGTCCCGCAACCCTCACGCCAGGAGAGCGACCACTAGAGTCTCTCGAAGTACGACGCCAGTTCGGTTTTCAGACTGTCCAGATCGTCGAATACGAAGAGCACCTCGTTGTACGAATAGATGGCCTTCTCGTAACCGAGCACATTGTCGATCGTAAAGGGAAGCAACGGCACCTTTCCCGCCATCACGTTTTCGATTTCCCCGATGGATGAGATCAAGCCGGCGCCAAACACTCGGACTTGTCCATTCTCGCGGATCATTCCGAATTCCGTGCTGAACCAGGCCAAGCGCTTGATCTGCTCGCGCTGGAGCGGGCTGGCGCTTTGGAAGGCGGGAGCAAACATCTCCTGCAGGTCGGTGTAGCGTTTGAGGGTCATGAACGGCAGATGTCCGAAGATATCGTGGAACATGTCCGGCTCCGGCGTGAACTCGAGCTCGCTCCAGTCGCGCATGTAGTCGGTCACCATGAACAGTTTGCGTGCGAAGGCTCGATACCAGGGCACCGCGTCCGAGTAGCGCACGGAAGTTCGGACAGTACGCCACCCAGTCGCCGGAGTGATGACCGCGTTCAATTCATCCAGTGTGGGAACCCGCTGCCGCGGTAGCTGGAGCCGCTCCGCGCCCTCCCAGTACTCCCGGCAGGCATACCGCTCAACCCGTTCAAGCTGGCGCTCGCACAGCGCGGTCCAGATCTGGTCCTGCTCCTGCTCTGTGGTCATCGTTCCTGCCTCTCCAACTTAAACTGAAAGCGCCACGGGGTGTCCCGCGGCGCTGGATTCAGCCACTTGCCGTTCAGGATAGCTACGGCTTGTTGCAGTGGCCTCCGGCCATGGGACACGTTCGCCCGCGGCGGTATCCATAAACGTAATAGTTCCCGGAGCCAGCCAGAATGTTGAAGATCACGGTCTCTCTAGCGACAAACTTAACACGATGAGTTGTAAGCGTCAAGGCGGCATGAGATCCCGGGGTTGCCGCTCGGTGACCTGAAGCCTATCCCGCGCTCTTCCGGGCATGGTGCTCGACCGATTCCACAATCAGTTTCTTCAGTACCGAGCGATCAACATCCTCCAGCCGCTTGATATAGAGGCAACCCTTTCCGATGCTGTGCTTTCCCAGCTTCCCGAGCAGTTCCTGATACTTCCCAACTCCGTCCATGATGTACAGAGTCAGGTTCTGCTTGCGTGGCGAGAATCCAATCTGAAACCAATCACCTTCCCGCCCGCTGGCGTACTTGAAGTGGTGGCTGCCGAACCCAATGATGCTGGATCCCCACATTGACGGCGGATTTCCAGTGATCTGCTGCATCATCTTGAGGATCTCGTACGAATCCTGCCGCTTTTGTGGGTCGTCCACTCCATCCAGGAACTCGGTCACGCTGGCATCATTCTTTTGGGTCTTGAGGTCGCTCATCGGCTTTCCACTCTCCGTCCGGCCTCTTCGGTCCCCAGTTATGCCGTGGTTCCGCAGCCAAGCCGGTGTGCGCGGACCTGCTCACTCGTAGTCGGAGAATACCACCTCCGCCTGCAGATCGTGAAATCGCCCAAGATCCTGAGCCAGCTTCTCGACCTGATCACGCTGCCGGCCAGTCAACTTGGTGAACAGGCGGATCGCGACTTTCAAGCCGATGCGACTCCGCCGTGCGCCCCATACCCCCACCGCTTGTCCACCAATCAACACGGTGGGACGGATAATCCCCCCGCCGGGATGCACCTTCCTTTCATGCCGCTGTGGGACGATGAGCGCTCGGTCACGATAGCCCAGCAAGAGCGAGTCAAAGGCGGGCAGCATCATGGGCTGCTGATCGAGTACCAGGGGTTGGTCCAACCAGTTTGCGCAATCCGCCGGGATCAGGAGCGGCTGGCCATTGAACCCGACTTCAAGCAGCTCGTTCCGAATGGAGTCCAGGCCCCGGCGGGCTTCAGTCAAAGGGAGCCCCGACCAGGCTGCGAAGTCCTCTGGGCCGGCGGGTCCGAATGAGGTGATGTACCGGCGGGCAATGGACGCGATCGACGGCTCGGACGCTGCCAGCTGGAGCGGTTCCCCAAGCCAGTCCTCGAGAAGCACGAAAGTGGAATCGCTGCCACGTTCTGGCCCATAGCACGCTAGCCCTTGAAACGCGGCACGGCGAATCAGGTGAAAAGTGATCTGCGCTTCATGAGGGATTCGATCGGCTGCCAGCCCGTCTGCGATCTCCTGCCGGGTCATTGCGCCGCGCTTCGTCAGCATCGCGGCGATCGCCGCGACCGCGCGCTCCATGATCTGCTCCGACAGGCCAAGCTGCCGGTAGCGGCTCTTGCTGGTCCGGATGAACCGCAGTCCAAAGGCGGAGTACAGCGGCGACAGGGAGTCTCGGCTCAGCAGGTGCAGCGTCCCTCGCATCGCCCAGGTGCGGACGATGCTTCGCTGTTCGACGCGCGCCCGCTCGACATCATCCGCAGTCGAGCCGGCGGAGCGGGCCCAGAGGCCGCGCTGCGCCATGGCGGCGTCCTGGGCCTGTATGCCTCCGGCCGCCCGGACCCGGTCAGCGACGCTGGCTGGCGCAGCTGCCCCCGGAGAAATGAGCTGCTGCGCCCGCAGCCGGAACGCCCGGATTTGGTCTGCCGTTAGTCGCACGCGAGATGACGGATCAGTCGTCTCCGGTTGGAGTGACGGTGGCTGGCTCAACCATCAGCACCACCACTGGTTCCGGCGCCCGGGTCCGGTGCAGCACACCCTTGGGTATGGTGAAGCCCTGGTGCCGGCCAAGTTTGACCTCCCGGTCTTCCAGATCAATGTGAAACTGGCCATCTAACACCAGAAAGAACTCATCTTCCAGGTCGTGTTTGTGCCAGTGGAATTCACCATGCAGGATACCCAATCGCACCGCAGAGTCGTTCACCAGACAGAGGGTCTGGTTGAACCACTCGTCCTCACAAGCCTCCACCATTGTGGGAATATCAACGGTCTGCAAATAATCGAACTTCGGTTGCATATTGATTGCGTAATCGGTTGTTTCACTCATGATCATCCCTTCGTGCGAGAACTGAGGAGCTTCTCCCCCACCTCACCGTTTCTCGGCGTTTGCAGTCCTTGCGGCGAACTTGGCGGCGTACATGTCCTGATCGGCCGCGCCCCCTCTACTCACGCAGCGGAGGCAGGGGCTCGCCTTCGGGGACAAACTGCAGCGCCAAGCCATTGTTGCACCAGCGCTGGCCAGTCGGTCGCGGGCCGTCGTCGAAGACGTGCCCTTGATGCCCACCGCAGCGGGCGCAGTGGTATTCGGTCCGGGGCAGGATCAACTTGAAGTCAGTCTTCGTTCCGAGGTGTCCTTCGATTGGCTGTGTGAAGCTCGGCCACCCGGTGCCGCTTTCGAACTTCGAAATCGATTTGAACAGCGGGAGCCCGCAGGCGGCACAGATGAAGGTCCCGGGCCGCTTCTCCCGGTTCAGCGGATGGCTGAACGGGCGCTCGGTAGACTCTTCGAACAACACCGCGTACTGTTCAGCCGGCAGGAGCGTTTGCCACTCCGCATCCGTCTTCTTCAGAGGTTGGATTGGATCATTGTCTGGCTCACTCATCGCATTCTCCTTGCTGAAGTACGCCGCGTAGCGCTCCGAATATCCTCCGGGATTCAGCCGCCATCGGCCCAGGTAAGGCTCGGCCGGCAGCCGGTAAGTGCGAACGCTCGCCGAGGCTGGAGATCGGTGAAGAATGACTTGCGGTACTGTTCGAATTCCGCGCTCAAAATCGTAATTCACCTCCAATCAGTCCGACTGCGGAAGCCGCGCCGGGGTGCGCCGGCCTACTCCGTTCAAGCCTGGCCATCGGCGGTTTCGGTCAACTCCCGATACAGATACCACGTGCCCTTACGTCGGTCGGGCCCATCGGGTGCTCGATCGTAGTACAGGTCAAACACCTGGCCGCCTTCCGACTCGATCCGGAAATACGAGCGTCCGACACCCCACGACCCGCGATGCGCAGCCACTTCGGCGTGTTGCGGCTGCATGTTGCGGGCCATGCGGCCGCGCCGTGAGTGATCGTGCCATTCGGCGATCAGCCGCACCACCCGGCGGCGCTGGCCACGCCAGACGAAGTGGTCCGGGCATCCGGGAACCTTTTCCAGCGTCGGCGGCTGGTTGAATTCAACCTCAATTTGCTCGCCGATGAATCGCAGCGGCGCATAAGGTCTGGGGCCCCCGTCCAACTCGGGTGAGGAGGGGTCACTCATCGGTTTGACATCGCGGCGAGCGCCAGGGCGGGGGTCCATTCTGCCACGCCCACTCCGGCGATGCTGATCAACAGAGAATTCTCGACCACTCGGGTGATCACCGGATCCGAATCGCCGGCGCGCGTCCCCCCACTGAACAGCCGCAAAAGGCCGCCATCCTCCAGGTCAATCTGAAACAGGTCAATACCAGTCGCGTTGCCCAAATCAACTACGACCAACAGATAGACTACGTCGCCAATCGCCACCAATTGTAGGCGGGATGCCGACAGGGCCCGGATCGATCGCTCCCAGAGCACGGATCCGTCGACTCCGATGGCGATCAAGCGAGTGTCGCTCGGATCGCGGTGCGCCACCAGCAGGCTGCCGTCGGGGAGCTCGGCGAGATCGCCGACTCCTGGAAAGCCCAGCGGTAAGCTGTAGATCAGCGCCACGGCGTGTGTGCCGGTATCCAGCCGATAGAGCCCGTCGTCGGCGTACAGATACGGTTGAGCACTAGCGACCACCCGCTGAGCGTGGACCGTGCTGTCCAGTTGCCAAACACCTTCCGGGTCGGCGACCTCGATCCCCTCAACTGAGGCCAGCACCAGGCCGCCTTCGGTCTGGGCCCAATCGTAAAGGTTGGCCAGCCCCTCGCTGTCCCAAAGGATCTGTCCTGCACCGGAGATAGCCGAGAGGCGTGAGTGCGAGACTGCCAGCAGGCCCCCGCCCGGCATCGGGATCAGCTGCGGGTCACCTGCCACCCGCCACTCAAGCTGCCACAGCGGCTCAGCGCTGGCAGCCGCCCCGAATTCCAATTCGCCCGGCAAAAGGGCCTCAATCGTGCCGGCCAGGTCGGCACGGTAGAGCTGCGTCCCGCCTGCATCAAGCACAACCTGGCGGGTCCCCTCCGGCAGCGTTCGAGTCCAGCCAACACGTCCATCGGCTCGATTCAGCGCCAGCAATTGCTGGTCAGCGTACAGTAGCAGCATTTCCTCCACTTGGCCGAGAGGTTGCAAGAGACTGGAGTCGCTCAGGTGCGTCCAATCGACGCCGGGAAGCACGGCGATGCGCTCATCCCAGATAGTCGCCGAAGGCGGCCGCCATCCGGCCAGCCGCGGATCGACCGGCCAGTAGCCCGGGCCGGGAGTGTCCGCCAGATGCACCCGGATTTCGAAGTGCAGGTGGGGTGAAGTACGAGGCTCTCCGATTCGGCCGACGAGCTCCCCACGGGCCACGCACTGGCCGGCACGAAGGTCGACGCTGGGAGGATCCAGGTGGCCGTAGAACGACAGTATCCTGCCTCGGTCCCGGTACGTGTGCTGCACGATCACCACCCCTTTGTCCGCACCCCAGCCGAGCGGTTGGGCGTACACCACCTGGCCATGCCCAATGCTGTACACCGGCTGGCCAAAGCTCGGCCGTCCCAGCCGCCAGTCCTCACCGGCGTGGTAGCCGTCGTATCGATCCCGGAACCGGCCAAAATCGCTCCCGCCAGTTGCGGCCGCGCCGTCGGGAGGATCGAGTGGGAAGTCAAAGGTGTCGACGAACCCACAGGGCGCGCCTGACTGGTGCACCGGTTCGCTCAAGCTGAGCGAACGCGGATCGCCTTCGATCGCCGCCGGCAGTGCGGTGGCCGTTGGTGTGGGGGTTGGAGTTGCAGTCGGACTGGGGCTTGGAGTGAAGCTAGCGGTTGCGGTCACGGTCGCGCGCGTCGCGGCAGCGGTCTGACTGCCGATGCCGCAGCCGGCCAGAAAGAGGGCCAATCCGCTCAGGCACAACCATCGAAGCCGTGCGGGCGACATCGCCCAAGACTATCACACGGCCGCATCCAGCCGGGCAACTACGTCAATTCGCCGCCACAACCGCCAGAGCGGGGTCAAGTCGCCCGATGCCACCGGAGCGGCTTGCTCGTCTCGCGAATCAGGCTGCCTTTCGCTTCCTGATCGAGTTGGACGGTCTTGGCCCACCAGCCGACCTTGGCGCCGCCAGGATACAGATCCTGAGGCAGGTGCGGCAAAACCGCTTCCCGTATCTCGGTTTGGCTCAGGCCGGGCGCCTGCTTGGGCAGCACTTTCCACATCGCCTTGTGCATCGCCCGATACATGGTCGCGTCCACCCGGGTGGTGCGGCCCGGCACATTCACGTTTTCAACCGTAATCTTGTGTTCCTCTCCAGCCATCTCGCCTCTCCTAAGCCTGTGGGACCCAGCGATCACTTCAGCGGAGCAGTGCTGGTCTTGGAGGCAATCCAGTAGACGATGAACATAGTGAGTACGAAATACGGGAAGATCCTATAGATCGTATCGCCGACCGAGTGCGAATGGCGGTCGACCGCCAGGAAGACCTGCTAGGCGTGGTCGCGTGGCGGCCATTCAGGCGCCCGAAGGATCCGGTCGTAGTAACGCACGACGCGGCTCAGAACGGACCGATCTGAAATGACAGCCTGCCGGCACGCACTGCCGGATCGCTCTCGATCAATCGCTGCGCCTCGTCCTCAGACTCGGCCAACAGAATGACAATGCCGCGCACCTCTCCACCGTCGGATAGGGGTCCAGACAGGACGGCTCGTTTCATACGCCGCAGTCGCCGCAGGTTCCACATATGCCGAAGCTGCAGAACAAAGAGCCCAAGCGTAAGGCCCGGCGTCCACTCCGGGCCCTTGACCAGCTTTACCATGAAGTATCTCGAACCGGCTTCGGTCAACAACGCAATCCTTGCCTCGCCACGTCGCAAACCTCTCAGTCCCTGCCAGCAGGCAGCCATTCGGTGGCGAGCCACCATTCTATCCCGAGCTGATCGCGATGTGAGAGGGTGAGAGTGAGCTCAGTCGCCGTCGGAGTCGACCAACCGTGCGAACCGGCCAAACTGCCGGCGATATTCACGGAAGGCCTTCCTGCCGTCATCGGTGAGCGAGATCGAGGTATTCGGATAGTTGCCTTTGAACGACTTCTCCAGAGCGACATACCCGGCCTGCTCGAGCTTCCTCAAGTGCTTGGAGAGTGTTCCCTGGGTCAGCTCTGTCGCAGCCTGCAGATAAACAAAATCTGCGCTTTCGCAGCCAGCCAGCACCGCCACGATCGATAGACGCGAGGGCTGGTGGATCAGCCGGTCGAAGCTGGAGGGCAGCGCATACTCACCCATCGTTGGACTCGGAGCTCGAGGCCATGCTTTGCCGAAGCGCCCAGGCTCCGGATGCCCCGAGCAACGACCCCCATATCGCCCCCAGCACGAGCCAGGCCGCTGAAAAGGACAGGGTGGAGAACAGGATCAATGCCGAAAGCACCCCGCCCGCCGGGCCAACCACCAGGTAGCGCCGGATCCTCAACGATACTCCTATGCCAAGGTAGACCGCACCGGTCCCCACGCCAGCCGCCGCCACCAGGGTGCGCAACACTCCGTCTTGATCGATGCGTCCGTTCGCCAGCATCGTGGCCGCCCCAGCCAGCATCCCGCCCACGGTCAATGCGGCAGCCAATGCCGTAGGCCAGCCGATCTGCCGGCGCAGCGGCCGGACGATTCCGCGCCGACGCCAGTTCTCGGACATCCGGATCCGCCCGATCGCCCGCCGCGCACCCCAGGCACCCACGACCACCAGCAGCATCAGGGCCAACAGGCCAGCAAGCGTCAGCGCCCGGTGTTTGGCCAGTGCGGTGGCATACCAGGCCAGTCCAGCTGTTGAAAACAAGAGCCAATCCAGCAGGCCAAGGGCCAGAATCACCGCCCCAGCCGCAAAGTCGGCCAGCCCGTCGTCGAATTCTCGCCGCCGAGTGGCCTGCGTCAACCGATCCAGGTCAACCACTTGATTCATCGTCTACTCCCTGCAGGCTCGCTGCACATCACTAACCTGTCGGAAGCATACGACAACTGGTTGCTCATGTCAACTAGTTGGGACTGAACTGCAAGATGGCGCGGGCCGGTCAATCGTCCAGCAGCAGCCTAGCCGTCCAGCAGCGGCCCAACCGCCGACCTGGCATGCCTGAATGAAGTCGCCCGTTGTATGCCGGCGGATGGTCCAATTCTGTCGCCGTTCCGCTCAACCGATTCGTTCCTGCAGAGTAATCGTCCGGGAGGCGGCCCTGGCCCGAACCTGAGGCAAGCGTTTGGGTCAGGAGCTCCCGAATTGCCGGTCGTAGTCGGCGATCGAGGCCTCGATCACCGACATGGCATGTTCCCGATCGTAGGCCTCCCCGATGGAGATCTCGGTCGGATTCTCTGGAACCAGCTTGTAGGTCATGAAGTAGTGCCGGAGACGATCGATCAGCGCCGCAGGCAAATCAGATAAGTCGGCAACATGCGACCAGAAGCGGTCATTGTCCAGGACCGCAACGATCTTGTCATCCGCCTCGCCCCCGTCAAGCATCGGCAGGCCGCCCACGACCCTGGCGGTTACCAAGACCTCGGCTCGGGCAATCGGCCGCTCGCTCACAACGCAGATGTCCAGTGGATCGTGATCCCCGCCGCTCGAGCCGGGCATCAGGTCCCCCACCGCTTGACCGCTGTAGGTTCTCGGGATAAAGCCGTACAGCGTCGGATGCTGGGAGGAGGTCGGGTGTGGCCGATCGACCCGCAGGTAGCCGGTCTCTTTATCGATTTCATACTTCACCAGATCGAATGGTCCGGTCTCGATGTAGACGTTGACCACCCGTGGAGGATCCGGGCCGACCTTCAACCCGTGCCACGGATGCGGCCGCCATCGATAGAAGCCTTGCTCGTTGCTCATCTCAATCTCTCACCATGGGCCGGCATAGTCGATTTCGTAGGGCGCCGCCTGCAGCACAGTGTAGGCCCGGTGCAGCTCCACCAATTGGCGCAGGTGAAGCTGATCATGGGTCACCCACGAAGTGAACAGGTCGCCCGCACGCATCGAGCCGTGCGGTGAAACGTGGACCATACCCCAATCCACCTGCCCCAATGACTCCAACCACTGGAGCGACGCCTGGCGCTCGGCAAGGAAGGCCTCCAACGACGGCTCGAGCTCCCGCTGGTTGTAGGCGCGTTCGGTGACCCAACCCAGCGGATCGATCGGCGGCCACTCCTGATCGGGATGGTGCAGCAGCAGGTCAAGCCGGGTTCGGAAGTCTTCGGTCTCCTCCGAGTGCAAGTGATTGATCACTTCCAGAATCGACCAGGAGTCCGGATCGGGCTTCCAGCGCGCCTGCTCGGTTGAGACGCCGGTCGCCAGCAGCCTGATACGCTGGGCATTGTCCTGCATCAAGTCAATGAACTGTGTCTGATCCATGCTGCTCCGCTGCTCCGTAACTTCCGCACCCGGTCGGTCATTGGCCGGCTGTACGGTCCGAGGCCTCTCGGACTTCGCTCATCAGCGCCATGGTGTTGCCTTCCGAGTCCTCAAAGAAGGCCATCCACAGATCGTGGTCTTCCAGCTTTGCAACCAGATGTGGATCAGCGACGAACTTCGTCCCCCGCTCCGCCATCTGACGTGCGGTCGTCTCAATGTCGTCGGTGTTGAAGTACAGAATCGAACACCCGCGACTGCTCTCTCCATCTTCGGGCAAGCCGAGCATCAAACGTACGCCGTTGCAGTCGAAGAAGGCCATATTTGGCACCCGAAACAGAAAGTCCAGGTCGAGCTGCTCCCGGTAGAAGCTCACCGCCCGGTCCAGGTCGCTGACCGGTACGGCGATCTGTCCGATTTGACTCAACCCCTCACGCTTTTCGGATTCCACGAGATCCTCCTTGCCGTCTCAACCCAGCCCTTTGGCCCCGCTTCAGCATCCCTTAACCCCGCTTAGAGCTGTGAAGTACAGTACGCACACCGAGTGGCTTTGACCGGAATGGTTGAGAGGCAGTGCGGGCAGCTCTTGGTTTCGGGAGGCGACACCTCGGTCTCTATGCGCGCCTCAAGCCGCTGGAACGCCCGGACCACCAGGAAGATGATCGCGGCCACGATGACGAAATCGACTACGGTGTTGATGAACGTTCCGTAGTTGATCGTCGGCGCCCCCGCCGCCTGCGCCTCGGCCAGCGATGAGTACCCATTCCTGGAGAGGTCCAAATAGAGGTTGCCGAAATCGACCTTGCCCAGGATCAGGCCGACCGGCGGCATGATGATGTCGTTGACAAACGAGGTCACGATCTTCCCGAACGCACCGCCAATGATCACGGCCACCGCCAAATCCAGCACATTGCCGCGCATGACGAAGGCCTTGAACTCCCTGAGCATGATTCTTCTCCGGCGATTCGAGATAATACTAAGCTGATTCTGGCAGCGGGATCCGAGGAGCGCTGGGGCCGCAGGTCGAACGCCGCATCATTGACGCCGCAGACTCCTCCGCAGATACGGTTGGAGTCAGGCTAGGCCCTCGGCTCCTTGGCGATCAGCCTATTCACCGGAAACTTGTAGTCCGACTTGATATCGTCCAGGATTTCTTCGGTGAAGTACTCGATCTTCCAGTCATGATAGTGAGTCAGGATTTCACCTGACCGCCAGAAGTGCTCCAGATCGTCCGCCTCAGGGTCCGGCTCCAGGTAGGGTTTCTCGATCGGCACCGTGAGCGCATGCACTCCACCCGGTGTGGTGAACTGCTTGTAGTTCGAGATGATCTCTCTCCTGAGTATCGGTGGAATGTAGTGCAGGGTGCCGGAGGCAACCATGACGTCGTACGGAGCGTCAAGTCGGTATTCATTGATATCGGCCTGGAAGAACTCAACCGGCACGCCCTGCTCCTCGGCCAAAGCCCGCGACTTGGCGATCCCCTCGGCTGAGGAATCGAAGCCGGTCACCCGGAATCCATTACGGGCAAAGAACAGCGAGTCCCGACCCTCTCCGCAGCCAATATCCAGCAGGCTCTGCCCCTCCTGCGGTGGGTACATCATGAACAGCAGGCGCGCGATGGTGGAGGGCTGATTGCCCCAGTAGAGTTCTGGCGCGGCGTACTTCTGGTTGTAGAACTTGGACATCAGATGGCCACCCCCGGGCTCGAAGTTGCATGCTGCCCTTTGGATTTCGCCATCGCCGCGTCCATCAACCGAACACCGCGACGGCGGTGAGGATGATGCCGGCGACGGCGATGGCCAGGTCCAACGTGAGCCAGACATGGTGCAAGTGAAGCTTGAGCAGGCGAGGAAACCGCCTGTTATGGATTTCCTTGGCTTCACTCAGCATGCGGTCAACCTCGATCTCCGGGTGCAGCTCGAACAAACGGCGACGCCAGGCCCAGGCCAACTCCATGTGAAGCTTGCTGCGTTCATAGAGCTTCTCAGAAGCAATTCCGCCGAAAACTCCCAGCACGATCAGCAAGATGGTGAGCGGCAGCGAATTGCGGCTGATCCCGGATTGGGCCAGGAATCCAAATACGGCCGAGGCAATCAAAAACACGATGTTCGAAAACGCGGTGCGTTGATTCTCCTCCTGTCTCACTTGCCGCCAGTCTTCGTCAAAGAACCTGAGTAAGACGTCTGTATGATCGGCCATCCAGGTTTTCCCTTGGGTTGAGGGGCAGACTACTGGCCCGCTCGCGATTCACGCCACGAGCTGCACTATCGCTTCCAATGCTTCCCATGATCTTACTTCAGTGGGCCGCTGCTCAATCGATCCTGGGGCACTTATTGCGTAGCCGAACGCGCAATTCCGCATCAACCGTAACGGTTTCGGAACGGATAACTGCCACCATACGGTTACATCCCGGTTGGTACGTCGCCGAGAACCGCGGGATGGATTTCGGCGAGTCGTTTGTCAATGCCCGCCACGCGGCGCTGCCGTGTACGGCCAGCATGAAAGGAGTGAACCGGATGGCACCCGGAACTGAGTACGATGGAAGGTTCTACGAGAGATATTCGTGGCTGGTGATGTTCGGCCTCGGGCTGCTTCTCTCCCTGAGCACGCTGGGAATCACGCTGATGGGCGCTGATCCACCCTCACAATTCGAGTCCGATACCGGGGTGCACTGGACCGAATTCAAAGCCGACTACCCGACGGTGGCCACGCTGGTTTCTCTCCAGGAATTGCTGATCGGGACTGGGTATTTCGGATTCTCGGCCTTCGCGACGGTTGTCGCCTTCACGAAGTTCCGCTCGGCTGAGCGTTGGGCCTGGTACGTCATGTGGCTTTTCCCCTTGCTGCTGGCGGTTGCCACCCTGCACTTCTTCACTCATGATCAGGCCTATGTCGGATACTTCTACGCAGTCGCAGCCGTGATTGCGCTGCTCGCGATGCTCGCACCGGTCAGAAGATTCTTCCCGCGCAACAGCTGAGCTTCTTTTCGGAGAGTCCCAAGGTCCGGCTGCACGGGGCAGGGAAGAACTTTAGGGCGCCAGTGGCCCTAGTTCTCCAGAACAGTATCCGCAACCTCATCGAGGATTGCCCAGATGCTTTCGGCCCAATCCAGGTGTTCCGGCTTCATCAGGCACGATCGAAGACAGACCACGTTCTGACGATCGAGATCCACATCGCTCCAGATTGCCTGAAGCAGCGAAGCAGGATACTCGAATGTCGCCAGGTGCAGATCCCTCTCCGCCGCGGCGAGGAACATCGCGCGCGATTGCTCTGAGATTTGGCTTGCACTCTTCCCATTTGGTGCCCAGACCAGGATGTCCAACTCCGGCGGAAAGAGCACCCTGAAGCGCTGGTCCGAACTGATCTTCTCGAACAGTGCCAGTGCTGCCCGGCGAGACTTGGACAAGCCGGCCGCGAATTCCCCATCTCGAACCGGGGGAAGCAATTGATGGGTTGCCCAGAGTGCAACGGCGGAGGCGCCTGCCCGGGACACCTCCAGGCTGATTTCGCCCAGGTGCAACTCTGAGGACGTGAAATAGGTGTATGGCGAATCATGTTTGTAGTACTGGCCCACGCTAGGATCTCGAAACAGAATGCAGCCACACCCGTAGGGTTGGAGGCCATGCTTGTGAGGATCAATCACGATTGAATCGACTTCCGGGAGATGATCAAACGCCTTCTGTGTCTCGGGCTCCAGGTCATCAACCAGCGCAAAGTAGCCGCCATAGGACGCATCGGCGTGCAGTCGAAATCCATAGCGTTGCTTGAGTTCCATCAGCTCAGACAGGGGATCGACCGATCCAGTTCCGGTGGTTCCGATGGTGGCGACCACCGTTCCAACCTCACCTCCCTCTAGTACCTCTTCCAGCGACTGGATATCCATCCGCGCCCGTTGATCGCAGGCAACCGACTGAAACCGCAGTTCAAGGACCTCGCACATCCGCTTGTGAACGTAGTGCGCCTGCTCAGAGGCGATCACTTTCTTCCCCGGGTTCAATCGGCCCGAGATCCAGAGCGCCTCCATATTGGCCATCGTGCCTCCCCCGGTCAGGTGACCCAGGACGCGGTCCCAGCCGAACATCATCGCGATCTCACTGACTGCCTGCTTCTCAAGCTCCGAGCTTGCCCGTCCACCGTCGAGGGCGTGGTTGTTGGGGTTGATCCAGAGTGACAGCATGTACGCCAGTCGTGCCACCGGATGCGGCGGCTTGAGCATTTGGCCAGCGTAATACGGGTGGAAGTACGGGTAGTTGTTCTGCATGATCTCGGCGACCCGCATCGCAACGTCCTCGATTCGTTTGATGTCGTAGCTCTGCTCCAAGTCGGGTAGTCCTTCGAATCCCCCTTCCATTCTGGAGAGCGCCCGCTCAAGAATCCTAACGGTGTCCTTTTCAAACATCATTGAACCGTCCTCGACTTAAACCTCGGGATTGGAATCCAGGCTGGCACTCGGTCCTCATACGCTCGCCACTCTTCGCCAAATTCGACTTCAAGCAGACTCTCTTCTCGCCTGGCGCGCACGATCACGACACAGCTTGACGGTGCAAACATGACCATCGCCCAGGTGCGGAAGATCAGCAAGGCCCCCAAAGCAACCAAAAGGACACCCAAGTACATGGGGTGGCGTACGATCGAATACGGGCCGTCAACCACCAGGCGGTGATCTTGATAGAGCTCTGCCACCGAGCTGCTTGACACACCAAACATCTTTCCTAGAGACCGGTAGCCCCACAGGTACAGGGCGACTCCAGGGAAATAGAACAAGCTTCCCGCGATCGACAGAACCGCCCGTGAGTCGGAGTTGATGTCCGCGGCGATCGGCTGCCAAAGCACGATGCCCAGCGACAGGGACACCGCGGTCAAGGCGAGCACTGACGGCCACCGAAGCAGACGTCGGCTCGA
>CAZGCX010000016.1:0-20299 GCA_964524585.1 uncultured Anaerolineaceae bacterium | reverse complement strand
GCGACATGGGTGTGCGGGGCGATCTGGCGGTCAACAAGGTTCTTCCGCCAGGCCGGGGATTCATGGTCAAGGCGATAGGCGCCTCGTTGGTCCAGGTCTGCATGCCGTATATGGATGGCGGCGGGTCGGACCAAGAGCTCGGAAAGTTCATCTCGAATATCAAGAGCAAGCACGCGCCCGCCGCGCAGTGGAGCTACCAATCGAACGACTTGAGTTCGCTGGAAGCGGCCATGGGCACCGAAGTTTCCCTGGGCCAGCCGATGGATGTGGAGGGCGCGGTGCTTTCCGACCTGTCCGAATTGCTCAAGATGCAGGAGAGCATGGCTGAATCGTTCCAGGAGCTCGAGATTCCCGAGGCGCGCAACTTCGCCCGGGTTGAAATCGAGGGCGATGGCGGAGGATCCCGGCGCAAGTCAGGATCCAAGGCGAGGGCCAAGCCCAAGGCCAAGTCTAAGTCTAAGGGAAAGAAGTAGGATCAATCCATGGAACGAATGAATCTGACCCTGGAGATCCGTCCCAACGAGATCGGCGCCAAGCAAATCAATGTGCGCAGCAGCCTGGTGATCGCCAATTTGATCGCAGAGATCCAGGACAAGTTCAACCTGGACGGCACACTTCAGCTTGAGCTCGAAGGGCAGGGCGGTGCGCTTAGTCTGGCGGCGCCGCTTGATCGGGCCGGGGTGGCGGACGGAAGCACCCTGATCTGCGACCGGGTAATGGAAGATACCGGGACGATGGAAGCGATCCAGCGTGGGGTTCGCCATGCGCTGGAGGGGAAATTCAAGCGGATCTACCTGACCGAACAGCGCACGTTAACCGAATACGATGTGGAGTGGCAGCCGGCGATCCTCGGGCGCAAAGACCATGCCAATCCGTCCAACAACCGTCTGCTGGCTGTCGATCTGGAAGCGGTGGAGGACTTGCCCACCGTTTCCAGGCAGCACGCGTGCATCACGCTCGATCGAGGTTCGGTCTTTGTGGAAAGCATTCAGGCCCGCAACCCGACCTATCTGGACGGTGCGCGCCTGAAACCGGGGATCCGCTACCCGCTGAACGCCGGCTCTGCCATTCAGGTGGGCCGGGTAACGCTGACCTTCAATATCATCAGCTAACGAACCGCCCCGACCGGGGCTCTGCTTCGGGTAGCTCAATTTTCCGCGGGGCTGAGTCGGCCGGGTTAGCTATCGCCGACGTAATGCGTGCGGTCGTCGGCGCTGCCGGCGTGCGGCCCGGCCCCCTCTGCGGTGGCGAAGTTGAAGCGCAGCTTCACCCCCCGCCGGGCTAAGTCGCCCATGACAATCTCATCCCCGTCGGCCAGATCCACCGGGGTATCCGGCTGGATCTTCCTTCCGTTGAGGCGCGTGCCGGCACTGGAGTTGTTGTCAATCAACTGGAAACCGCTGTCGGTCAACTCGATGGTGCAGTGGATGCGGCTGACCGAGCTCGGCTCATCGGCGTAGAATGACAGGTTGGTCAGCGAGGGGTGCCGCCCCATGGTGGTCTTGGCGCTGATGATCTTCAATGGCTCGTCGATCAAGCCCTTGGGCCCCTCGATGACGGTCAGAGTCCCGAGCGCCAGCCCTCCCATCGCCTCCGGCCCGATGACCGTCGCGCCGACCTCTTCCGGTGCCTCCGCCTGCGCCATCTGCCCAGGGCCGCTGCGCCTGCGAATGAGGTAGATTGCGCCGCCAACCACCCCGGCGGTCAGGACGCCGAGCACGCACAGCAGCGGAGTGCCGACCAGGAAAAAGGTGGGCGTGATTTGCAGCCCCTGCGGTTCGGGAGTGGGGGGAAGAATGACCTCGACGTTGACCAGGGCCTTGCCGCTGCCCTGCAAACCAAGCTCATCTGTAGCCCGTACTTCGACCTCGACCGAATTCAGCCCCACATCGGTGATGTCCGAGAGATCCCAGCTGAATTGCAGCCGGTCCTCGTCGCCGCTCAGTTCAATGCTGTCTTCCAGGTTGCCGTTAACCAGCAGCTCGGCGCTCTCAATCGTCCGCGGGAATCCATCCGGCCAGCTGATCTCGGCCGTCACCCCGGTTCGCGTGGACTCGAATACCAGCGTCTCGCCGTCCGGCCCGTAGGCGGGCTCACTGCGCACGTTGCTCCCGGCCACCGGTTCGACGATTGAGATTGCCAGCGGCTGCACCTGGACGTCATAGAGTCCGATAACACCCTGGCTGGGGCGCTCCGGCGTGTTGATTGTGATCTGTCGCTCCCCCGAATCGGCGACCGGGCTGCGATAGGAGACGGTGTAATAGGTTCGCTGGGCATCGATGGCTTCGTACATGGCGGTCACCGCGCTCAGGTAGGTGCTCCCCCGGATTCCGGCGTAGGAGCCGTTGCTGGCTTCAGCCAAGATCTGCAGCGCGCTGGAGCGCAATTGATTGGGGTCGGTCTGCAAGGTAAACACCGAAATGAAGTTGCTGCGGGCCAATGCGGCGGTGTTCTGCGCGGCGGTCTCGGCCACGGTCTGGGTGGGGTCCTCGATGTAGCGGGTCACATAGATGATGGCAGTGGTCTGGCTACCCGGAATCGGAACAACCTCACCGGCCTGGCCGATGGCATCCTCCACCCCCAGCAGGCCCTTGGTCGAGCCGCTGCCGCGGGCGAAGTTGAAGTTGGCCGCCCAGGTGGTCAAGTCCGAGCCGGCCTGGGTTGCAGGCAGCAGCTCCACAGTTTGATCGCTGCTCACGTTCTGTCGGCCCAATACCAGTACCGTGTCTCGCCCGTCGTTGAAGTACCCACCGCTGACCAGGGTGGTCAGCGCCGAGCGAATGTTGTTCAAGCCAAAGTTGGTGTAGTTGGCCAGTCGGCCCTGATCGATCACGAAGATGTAGGTGATCGGCCCATCGGCATGTGGTGTGATTTCGGTCGACTGCGCTTGTTCGCCGTTCTCGTACACTGCGGTATTGCTGGCGTTGAGCCCGGTTACGATCTTGTTGTTGAGATCAATCGCCCGCAGCGAAAAGCCCACCTGAGGAAAAGCGCCCGAGTCAACGTTGGTGATGAAATAGGTCTGGCCGGTCTGGGCGGCAACCGGCAAGGCGATGCACAGCAGCATCAGCGCCATGGTCGCCGCTTTCAGGGTTCGCTTCATGTGCTGAGTCTCTCTCTCCGTTGAATGACTACTCGAGCCAGTCGGTCAGCAAGCTTTCCAGCCGGGTCAGGTCCAGACTGGCGATATCCAATTCATCGGCGTCCTGAGCGGGTTTGGTCACCAGCCAGGCGCCTCCCACGACCGTGGCTTTGCGCCCAGTTTCGATCTGGCCCTGGTTGGGTTGCACCACGAACAGTTGCCCGTCGCCACGTTCTGCCAGCGCAGCGAAGAAGGCCTGGGCGTGATCGCCGGCCTTTTCCAGCAGCGCTTCCGCCTTGTCGCTCTTGCCATTCTCGGCCAGCTTGGCCACCTTCTGGAAGGCGGCCTCCGGCAGGGAGAATGCTGCTTGATCGGAGCTTTCCGGCACCCGCACCAGTTCAGCGATCCGCTTGAGCAGCCCGGCTCGGCCCTCGACGGTTCCGATCAAGTAGCGCTTGTCGGGCGTGGCCCACAGTTCAACGATCTTGTCCCCGAACAGGTAATGCAGCATCGCTTGATGGGTATCGTCCTCGGTTGATTGGACGGTAGCCACTACGTGCTCGGCACCGGCAATCACGGCCACCATCTGGACCAGGGTTGGGTTTAGTGCGTATTCGTCATCATGATCCGGGATGGGTTCGATCCACTGGTGCTCCTCCAGCTGCTTGCGGCCTTTTCCATAAACTGTGTCCTGAGTTTTGGCCCCGCTCGGGAATAGCTTCGGATCCTCAATACCTACCACCGCCGGCGCGTGCACCACCGAGAGCAGGTAGGCGAACTCCTCCGGAGTGAGTTCTACCCCGTCCATGACTAGAAAACGCCCGTCGCCTGCTCGAACACCCGGCTACCGACGTCGACTGCCCGCTGGAAGTTGTCCATCGCATTGCGGCTGGCCTGGCGCAGCGGCTCGATCAACTCGGTAGTTGCGGTCCAGTATCCGATGCCTGCCACCTGACCCGAGAGCGGGTTGGTGGTAGGGATCGGATCCACTCCCAGATAGTCGTAGCCGGGCCCGACACCGTGGTAGGTGTTCAAGTACCCAGCCGCATCGTGAACGATCCCGTGGTACCCAACCGGCGTATCGTCGCCGGCGATCGCCCAATTGCCAGGCCCTACCAGCCCGCCAGTTGGATTCAGCATCGCGCCGAATACCGGATCGATGCCGAAAGCGTCCCCAATGATGCTGCCATAACGCATCTGGGTGTTGGAACCCATGAACGATGGGTGACCGCCGCCCAAGCCGGGCACCGGCTCCGCCTCGGCCGCATCCCGTTCCTGCATCAGCTCCTGCATCTTCCCGTATTCGGACTTGATGTCATCCAGCGGCCGGCCCCGGAGATCGGCGATGACCAGCAAGGTGCCCTCCACCTGGTCGGCCGGGCGGGTGAGATCTGAGAACAGGTCGTCCATGGCGTTCCCCAGGGCGCTGCCCGCGCCCTGAATTCGCAGACCGATGATGCCACGCATATAGCTATCGGTGAACAATCCAGCTGCATCCCGGACCAGGAAGCCGCCGGATCCGAGCATTTCGCCGACGACCGCTCCGACCGCCGCCCCAATCCCGCCAACGCCAGCCGCCACGCCGGCAATCACTCCCAGGATTCGGGCGGCCTCGTCCTCGGCCTCCTGCAGGATGTTGCGGATCTGACGAGTGACTTGGTCGGCCTGATTGAGCGCGGAATGCAGACGTTGGACTGCGGGCAGCACATCATTTTCCATCTCCTTGTAAAACGCGCTGGCGCCCCTTCCGATCCAATCCCCGCCTTGCAGCGTATCCATCGACTGTTTGATCTTGCGCAAAGAGCGCTCGGTGTTCGCCGCCTGGCGTGCGAAACCCTGCGCGATCTTTGCCAGCCCATCGTGGTCACCACGGATTCTTGGAGCTGCCATCTGCTACTCTCCTTGGCTGATCAGGCTGTGCTTGATCCAGTTCCGCTGGCGCCTGATGGGCCGATTCGGAACTCGAGCTCGACTGCTGGACCCAGTCCGATGACGTCGCCGTCTCGAAGCGGCGCCGAGGCACCCTTTTCGAGCTGCTTGCCACCCAGCCGGGTTCCGTAGGTACTGTTCTCATCTTGCACGAAAAACACGCCGTTTTCAAATCGAATTGACAGGTGCCTGCCGGACACGCCGCTGGCGCTATCTACCGGCAACATTGCGTCGTTCATCGGTTGCCGCCCGACGGTGTAGGGCGAGTGAGTGATCTTGGCGCTAAATCGAACCTCAGGCGGCTTGCGGGCGGTCAGCTGTGCCGAGGGCATCGGGATCTCTTCAGGCGGTTGCGCCGCCTGCGGGACCCCCTGCGGTGGCGTGGGTCGTTCAAAACCGCGAGCCCTCTGTGGAAGCACCAACTCGACCGTCGAGGCCTTGGTGCCGCGCCTCGGCAGAATGAAGAACAACAGCGCCACCACGCCGCCGGTGGCCAGGCACAGCAGCCCAGTGACGCCGGCGATCGCCAGCGGGCTGTCTGACACAAAGCGACGCAGCGAGTCAATTGCAGTCGGCCGGCTGTAGCTGGTGCGCCGGGGTGCTGACTCGGCAAGCACCACGTCGGATGAATCGAGTGCCTGAACCACGACCGCGTACTCTCCACTGGAAAGCCGGTCGGTGGGAATGGTCAGCGGTTCACCGATCGGCACGGTGTGCTCAGTGCCCTCAACCGGAGCGCCCGATTCGACGTCGGCCAGCCAGGCGGTGTACTTGACCGCGCTGCGCAGGTTTTGCGAGCTCACCGTGACAACGAAGTCAGGCTGGTCCGAAGTCGGCTGCTGCACATCAGTGACAGTCAGGCCGGCAAGTGGCGGCTCGTACTTGAACTCTGCGCTCGCTTCAGAAAGCACTCGCCCAGCGCCGTCGATGGCATTCACGATCAGGGTGTACTCCGATCCAGGAGTCAGGCTGACCGCTGGAATGGTGTTGACGTCGGAGAAGGTCAGCAAGCTTTGCGCCAGCACCGCCTGACCGGACTCCTTGCTGACGATGGACACATTCAGTTGTCGGATCTGATCCGGCTGGACCAGATCCAAGTTGAACAGGATGCCCTCGCCAACCGATTGAACGGTCCCCAACAAGTGAATCTCGGCCGGCGGGATGTAGTCCTGGGAGGACACGAAGCTGATCGGTGGGGAGGTCAGGCTCACATCATCCTTGAGGTTGATGATGAGGTTCGCCGACTGCTGTCCGGCAGATGGATATAACGTGGCATGTGCAGTCCACTGATTGTTGAGCACCGCCATGATGTTGGAGAGTCCGAATCCCAGCGTCCCCTCGTCCCTGAACTCGGCGACCCCACCAGTGGGCTCCGCCAGGGACTGCATGGCAGCCGGGTTGATTGTGTAGCCCTCCAGGCCAATCAAGTACACCTGCACCCGATTCTGCCGCGCAAGTTCGACCACGTCGCTTGTCAGGCGGCTGGCGCAGCTGTCGGCGCTAGCGGTCAACACCACCACTGCCCGCCTGCCGGGAGCACCTCCCAACCGATTGGCCGCCTGATAGATCCCCTCGTTCAGGCAGGAATTGCCGAAGGTATCGGCCGGAATATTGCGCAGCGAGGTGGACACCCGGTCCTTGCCAGTAGTGAAGTCTTCGATGATGGTCGTATTGTCGTTGAAGCTCATCAATGCCAGGGTCGTGCCTTCCGGAACGCCTCCGAGCGCCTCCGCCAGGGCGGTCTTGGCGGCTTTGAATGTTGCGCTGGTGGCGAAGGTTCCCAGGGTGCTGCTTGAATCCATCAGCACCACGATCGACCACGGAGTCTCGAGCGCCTGGACCTGTGCCGAATAAGACTTGCCCTCCAGCTCGAAGGATGCGCTCTCGATTTCAAAGGCGCGCATCACCTGCTGATCGCTGTCCAACAGCGAGAAGGAGGTCTGCAATGAGAGACCGACTGCGCCGCTGGAGGTGGTCACTGGCTGGGGCGCCGGCGACTCATGAATGTGGATGCTCGCTCCGGACCCCTGGTTCATCGGCACCAGGCTGAGCAGAGCGATGGCCAGGAGGCGGATGTGCGGTTTGCTGCTCATTCGGTTGGGACTCGTGCGAACTGGGTGCTCGGACCGCATATTATATGCGCAATCGATTCGCTCAATCCTGGCGGCCCGGTCGTCGCAAGTCGCGCAGGATTTCAAGTGCGGCCAACCGGCCGGGCGCCCCGGTAATCCCGCCGCCGGGATGGCTGGCCGAACCGCATTGGTAGTAGCCCCGGATGGGCGTCCGATAGTCGGAATAGCCGGCAGCCGGCCGCAGGAAGAACAACTGCGAAAGGCTCAGCTCTCCCTGGAAAATATTCCCTTCCGTTAAGCCGGTGATCCGCTCGATGTCGAGCGGCGTCAGCACCTGCCGGTGGAGGATGATCTCGCGCAGGTTTGGAATGTACTCCGCCAGCGTATCGATCACGGCGTCGCCGAACGCCTCGCGCTGCTGATCCCAATCGCCGTTCCGCAGATGGTACGGCGCGTACTGGACGAAGCACGACATGACGTGCTTGCCGGGCGGCGCCATATCCGGGTCGATCATGGACGGGATCACGATGTCGACAAAGGGACGGCTCGAGAAGGAGCCGTATTTGGCCTGGTCGTAGGCGGTCTCCAGGTAGTCGACCGAGGGACTGATCGAAATGGCACCGGCCAGATGTGGGCCGCGCTCGGGCCAAGCGGCAAACACTGGAGCCGCATCCAGCGCAAGATTGACCTTGCCCGAGGAGCCGGTGAAACGGAATCGCTTTAGATCTTCCAGCAGCTCGGCTGGCAGGAGCTGCGGATCGACCAGCTGCAGAAACGTTCGGCGAGGATCGAGGCTGGAGACCACGATCGGCGCCGTCAATTCGTCACCGTTCTCGAGCACCACGCCGACCGTTCGGTTCCTACGGGTGATCAGCGCCTCGACGCCGGCTTCAGTACGGACTTCAGCTCCAAGGGCCCGGGCCGCGGCGGCAATGGCCTCAGCCACACTCCCGGTTCCGCCCTTGGCAAATCCCCAGGCTCGGAACACTCCGTCGATTTCCCCCATGTAGTGATGGAGCAGGACGTAGGCGGTTCCCGGTGATCGTGGTCCCAAGAAAGTGCCGATGATCCCGCTGGACGACATAGTGGCGATCAACGGATCAAACTCAAACCACTCCTCGAGAAACTCGGCGGCGCTCATGGTCATCAACTTGACGAAGGTGTGAAAGTTCTGCCGGCCGAGGTCAAACAGCTGCTTGCCCAGGCTGGCGAGCTTGGCCAACTCGGCCGGGTTGAGCGAGGTCGGATTGGGCGGGGTCATGCCCAGGATCGGTTTCACCGCCTTCGCCATGAAGTGCATTGTCCGACCATAGGTCTCGTAGGCATCGGCGTCGCGCAGCGAGTGCCGGGCGATCTCGCGCAGCGTCTGGTAGTGATCGTCGTCCCGGTAAAGATAGTCGCCGTCGGGCAACGGAGTCAGGGTGCTCAGTAGCGGCAGCAGTTTGAGACCATGCTTCGCCAGCGCCAACTCTTGGATGATCTCTGGACGCAGGATGCTGACCACATACGAGAACTCGCTGTACTTGAACCCGGGATAAAGCTCTTCGGTCACGGTGGCCCCGCCCACCAGGTGGCGACGCTCCAGCACCACCACCCGTAAGCCGGCGCGGGCCAGATAGGCCGCGTTGACCAGGCCATTGTGGCCGCCGCCGATTACGATGGCATCGTAATCCTGCTTCATCGGTAAAGATCAGCCCCGCTTGTGCGGCGGATCGTAAAAGGGCTTGCGCGATACTCGCGCCGAGGCCCGACTGCGCCGGTACTCAACTGTCATCTCGAGTTCGAGTGCTTCGCCGATCGAGGAAAACTCAGACCGGACGCTGGCCAGAGCGATGTAGCGCTTCAGCAGCGGCGAGAAAGCCAGGCTGGTGGCTTGACCGACCTGGATCCCATCGCGATACACCGGAGCCGCCATTCGCGTTGCTCGCCCCGCCACTTGCGGCGCCAGATCGAACGACGAGTACAGCCGATCCAGCTCCGACCATTCAACTTCCAGCCCCACCAACGCCCACTCGGCACCTCGGGCGTGATTCCGCAGCAGCGCCCGGCGGCCAACGAAATCGGGGCCGTCCAGCGCAACCGTCCAGCCCAGGCCGAGCTCGTACGGCGTGGATTTGCGGCGCTCGGTGAGCGCCTTCAAGCTCGAGACGTAGTCGACCTCGATCAGCAGCAGCCCGGCCTCGATGCGGGCCAGATCAAGCGCTGCCAACCCGGCCGGGCGTAGGCCAAGCGGCTGGCCGGCTTGCATCAACCGATTCCAGACCAAGCTGGCGTGGTCGGGCGCAAACCACAATTCGTAGCCCAGGTCACCGGTGTATCCGGTGCGGGTGATCGTGACCGGCGACTCGCCGATCTCCCCCTGAGCCATCCGGTAGAAACCGAGCGTTTCCAGCTCATCTGCCCCAGCGACTTGCAGCAGCACTTCTCGCGACTTCGGACCCTGGATTGCCAGCGCGGCCAGTGAGCCGGAGCGGTCGCGGACTTCGGCCTCCAAGCCGACACCACAATCTTGAAACCAGCGCAGGCTGGAGTCGGCGGCCGTGATTCGGTAGCGCTCCGGCGCCATCCGCCACACTGTGCCGTCGTCGACGACCTTGCCGTCGTCGTCGCACCACGGCGTGTACACGATCTGGCCATCTTGCATGCGGCTAACGTCGCGGCAAACGATGCGGTTCACCAGTTGCTGAGCTTGGGGTCCGCGAACGTCGTACTTGAATAGCGGGGAGACGTCGATCAGTGCTGCGGAGTCGCGGATTGCGAAGTATTCGCGCTCGAAACTGTGTTCGTAGGTCACGGCCGAAAGGTAGCCGGACCACTCCCGCCACTCATTGCTCTTGCACAATGCAGAGGTCAGCGGGTGAAGTGGGGTCGGTATCGGCATTCCGAAGAGGATTGTACCCGCGGGTGCAACCGGCCTCGGCTGAAGCCAAAGTTTGGGTGGTGGTTAGGGAGTTACGGTTCGAGCTGGATGGTCTGCAAGACTTCGCGAACGCGCCGGACCCAACTGGGTTCACCGTGCAGGCTGCCCTCTGGAACCCAGCCCTGCACGCCATCGAAGGCAACCTTCCACCAGTTCTCGCCGCGCACCTGCACTCCGTTCAGCCGAGCGAGGTCGGGAACCACGATGCCCTTGGTGCCTGCCATGACGGTGGCGATCGGGGCGTAGCTGTCTCCCGGGCCAAGCATGACCGGAGTGTCCCGGGTGGTCAAGACCGCCTGGTTGACGGCCAGTTCACTGGAGATCTCAGCTGGTTCGAGCACCAGCATCATCAGTCCATTGGCTACCGGCCGCTCTGTGCCATCGGAAGGTCGATTGACCAACTGGCCCTCCACCCACATCGCCGATGACCCGCCGCCATCCTGGTTGATCCCCCAATCGCTGTCCAAGGTATCGCGGCAGAACCGCCCCATCTCGTCGGCAGTCATGCCGATGCTGTAGCCGCCCTGTCGCCCATCAACGACCACGAAATACACATAGTGGTCGTTGAAGCACACCATGGTGCGTGGGTTGCGGATCACTGCACCCTGGTTGTCCGGATATTCGTCAATATCGCGGTCGTTGAGGAAGTAGAAGCTGCCTCCGATGCTGGCAAAGGTTCGTGACCAGTCCCACGGCTCTGAACCGCGGCAGTTCCGATCGAGGTGCAGAATCTCCTGCGATATCCCGACCCGTCCTCCGACCCGCGCGTACTGCCGTAGCTGTTGCCCGGCGCCACCGGCTGCGGACAACACGACGTAGCTAAATGGAATCGGCGTGTGACCATTCGCCGACCGGACCTCGCGAATGTAGCCCTGGGCGCTGCGCGGCAGCGGCACAATCCCGGCCGGTTCCTGCATCTCAATCAGCAGCTCGACCCCGGAGTCATCCGTTGGCGTGGCCGGGCCGTACTGCGGCGTGAACACCGTCACTCCTTTGCGGGTCTGGGAAGTGTTGAGCTCCACGATCTCCAGCTTGGCCCCGCTGTCCATGAAGGTGACCACTTGCTTGCTTTCGGGATGAGAGACGCAGCCCCCCAGGAAGGCTTCACGTTCACCGGTCCAGGCGAAACCGCTTCCACCGCCGAGATCGTCAAAACGCTTGATGTACCAGCCGGACTGGATCATCCCGGTCTCCGGAATGCCCGTCGCGGGGTCGTAGAAGATGCCATTGATGGCGACCGCCACATGGCCGACCTGCTGCCAGGATCCGTTCCACGGGACCACCGTCCCGTCGTACCGCCGCGCCATCCCGCTCACGGTCTCGGTCCCTTGATCGAGTTCGCCTTGCGCCACCATGCTGTCGATGACCAGGTTCGGCCGGGTTCGATCCATCCGGGCCACGAAGGCGCGCTTGGGACCGGTGAGGTAGAACTCGCGAAACTCGATTCCGTCGGTGACTGCCGACCAGTCATCGGCCGACTGCGCGACTTGGGTTGGTTGCAGCAAGAACAACCAGGTCAGGGTGAGGGCAAGTAGGGTTCGAAATCGCATAGGGTGGAGCGGCAAGCCTGAGTCTAAACGGCACCTGGTATGAATCGTGTAGTACTAAGGCACCGAACGACTGCGTTGATGGGCCTGCACTCTTCGACTAAGATTGTGCCACCGGCGCCCTTCGCACTGTGGCAATTGAAAAGAAGCTGTAAGTGAGAGCCAAACCGGCATCCACCTGGTCCCTATTAGGATTCGGCCTGATTGCATTTGGAGCAGTCGTCCTGTTGTTGCTGCCACTGTTGCTTCCCAGGGCGGCTGCGGCACAAATTATCATTCCCCAGGATCTACTGTCGAAGCTGAACCCGGACTACGGGGCGGATGGTCCGTTGGGATTCGTGATCCTGAGACTGGCGAGCGTGCGCGAACTGGCCCCCTCACCGGAGCAGATGGAGCAGGATTTGATGCATCCGGTGCCGACCGCTACCTGGCGCGACTTCGATGGGTCGGCTCCGTTCACCCCAACCGCCACACCGACTCCTACACCGACCAATACGCCGACGCCCACCAACACACCGACTCCGACGCCCACCTTCACGCCTACTCGGACGCCGACCCGCACCCCAACCAAGGAACCCACCGACAAGCCAAAGCCCAAACCTTCGCCAACTCCGGCCGATGAGGAGGAACCCAAGGTGGAAGGTGGCTCACCCAGTCCGGGCCCGGGCTATCTGGGGGCAGGAAACTGCCACGTCGAAATCACAGTCAGCGGGGTGCACGTGACCGATGAGGCTCCCTCGTACGGGATGAGTTCGGTCCGGCTCAAGTACCAGGTGGACGGTTTCTCGGGGTTCGTGTTCTCGAATTCGATGTCCAAGGCCTCTGGCGGGAAGACTCCAGACGGGGGCTGGGACGCGACCTACGACGGCTCGATCGTGTTTGAGATCGACACCAAATGGGAGCTGGAAGGGGACAAATACCATGTGAAGCTGTGGGTGGTGGCGGTTGACAAGGGGGGGCACTCCGACACGCGCCACCTGGGGGACTACACCATGGACGAAAACTGCGACGGCAAATAGCCGGCGGTCACTAGAATCGCAGGCGCCCCCGCCGCGATTCGAACGCGGAACCTACTGATTCGAAGTCAGGCGCTCTATCCATTGAGCTACGGGGGCGCGCGGGGGCGATTATACACGGCTGACCAACTCCGACGGGCAACCCCTCGATCTCACCGGAGTCCGGATTCCGGCACTACGTGATCAAGCAATCCACGCCGCGTTTCCACTGGAAGGGCGGGTTGTCGCCCGCATGGGTGAGGGTCCGCGCTTGTGATTCGCCTGGTGTCGGATGAAACTTAGCCCACGTGACCCGGAGGAACGGTGCCAGCCTCAGATTTGGAAATCTCCCAGAAAGCGCAGCTGAAACCGGTTTCACAGATTGCTGAAGAACTCGGGCTATTGCCCGAGGAGCTGGACCTGTACGGCAGCTACAAGGCCAAGATCCAGCTCAGCGTGTTAGACCGGCTGCGCGATCGTCTGCTCGGCAAATACGTCGACGTCACCGCGATCACGCCCACGCCATTCGGAGAGGGGAAGACCACCACCACGATCGGGTTGACGCAAGCGCTCGGGAGCCAGCTGGGCAAGTCTGCTGTATGTTGTATCCGGCAACCGAGTCTGGGCCCGACTCTTAACATCAAGGGCGGAGGAGCCGGCGGGGGGCTCAGCCAGGTGGTTCCTATGGAGGAGCTCAATCTGCACTGTACCGGGGATATCCACGCGATCTCAGCCGCCCACAATCTGGCCGCGGCCGCCCTCGATACCCGGCTGTACCATGAGAGCCGGCAGTCGGATCAGGCGCTTCGCAGCCGGGGCGTGGAGCGAATTGGTATCGATCCGGAAACAGTTTCTTGGGGTCGAGTGGTCGACATCTGCGATCGCTCGCTGCGGGACATCGAAATCGGGCTGAACGACAGCAAACTGCGTGATGGCTCACCCAGCCCGGTCTTTCCGCATCGTTCGAATTTCGATATCGCTGCCGCCAGCGAATTGATGGCGATCCTGGCACTTGCGACCAGCCTGGCGGATCTGCGTCAACGCATCGGCCGGGTGGTGGTCGCGATGGATACGGATGGGCAACCGGTGACCCTGGAGCAGCTGGGGGTTGCCGGAGCGGTAACGGTGCTGCTGAAGCAGGCGATCAAACCGAACCTGATGCAGACCCTGGAAGGTCAACCGGCCTTCGTACACGCCGGACCGTTCGCCAACATCGCCCACGGGAACTCGTCGATCCTGGCCGACTACATGGCCCTGCGGCTGGCGGACTACGTCGTGACCGAGAGCGGATTTGGCGCCGACATCGGGATGGAGAAGTTCTTCGACATCAAGTGCCGCCAATCCGGCCTGGTTCCGAACGCGGTGGTCCTGGTGGCAACCGTTCGCTCGCTCAAAGCGCACGGCGGTGGCCCGGGGGTCAGCCCCGGCGCCGAGCTGGCACCGGTGTATTTGGAGGAGAACCTGGAGCTGCTGGAGGCAGGGTTGCCGAACCTGGCAGCGCACATCAGGAACGTCAAGCGGTTCGGGGTGCCGGTGGTGGTGGCCATCAACCAGTTCAGCACCGATTCGCCGGCCGAACTTGCGCGAGTTCAAGCGTTCGCCGCCGAAGCAGGGGCGACTCAGGCTGTGACATGCCGGCACTGGGCCGAGGGTGGTGCAGGGGCGCAGGAGTTGGCAGAGGCGGTGGTGGCCGCTTGTGACCAATCCAGCCAATTCGAATTCCTGTACCCACTGGACTGGCCCATCAAACGTAAGATTGAGATCATTGGCACGCTGATGTATGGTGCTGGCTCAGTGAGCTACTCGGAGCTGGCCGAACAGCAGATCGCCACCTTCGAGCGGCTCGGATTTGGCAACTTGCCGGTTTGCATGGCAAAAACCCATCTCAGCCTGAGCCACGACCCCAGCATGAAGGGGGCCCCGTCAGGCTACGAACTTCCAGTACGCGAACTGAGAGCAAGCGCAGGGGCGGGCTTCGTCTACCCATTGTTGGGAACCATGAGCACCATGCCGGGACTGGCGACCCGCCCGGCGTTCTTCGACATCGACTTAAACCCGGAAACTGGGGAAGTCGTCGGCCTGACCTAGCTGGAGACCGCGGAAAGCCAATGCGTTAGAATTGCCGCGGTGGCCAATCTGATTACGATCAGCAGGTTTCCACTGCTGCTCGGTTTCATTCTCATGCTCTACGCCGGTGGGCCGCTGACCCAGCTGCTCTCGGTGCCCTATCTGTTTCTGGCGCTCATGCTGGACACGGTGGACGGGATCGTCGCCAGGCGCCGGCGCGCCACGACCTTGATGGGCAGCGTACTGGATATCGCCGCAGACCGAGTCTATGAGCTGGCCCTGTGGGTCGCCCTGGCCGATCTGGGTGCCATCCCGGTAGCCATCCCGCTGATCGTCATCACCCGCACGACCTTGACCGACGCGGTGCGCAGCATCGGCCTCAGCAAGGGCAAGGCCCCGTTTGAGCAGCATCAGTCGCGCCTGGCCCGTTTCCTGGTTGGTTCGCCCTGGATGCGGTCGGGTTACAGCATCAGCAAGATCCTCTCCTTCTGTGGTCTGACCCTTGGACTGGCGCTGGCCAGATTTCCGGCAGAGAGCCAAATGCAGGCCGCCTCAGGATCGGTGCTGACCTCATTCCGCGTTCTGGCCTGGATCGCGGTGGTCTTCTGCATCGTGCGCGGCATGCCAGTCATTCTCTCGGGATACCGGCAAGTCAGAAGGCCGTTGACCGCAACCGAATCCTCGTGAGTCTGGTCTCGATCGCCAACAGCCGCTGGGGGCCGGCGGCCGGCATGCGGTTGGTGCGATTGCTCCGGCCACGGCTTTCCCGGCGACTCGCCGAGTGGGCGGCGTTGCGTGTCTCGCGCCAGACCCATAGTGCGGCGGTGGCCGCCGTTCGTTCTAATTCGGCGGTGGTGTTGGGGCTGGCACCGGACCACCCTCAGGTCCAGCAGACGGTTGAGACGATCTTCAAGCGCGCGACCCGCAGCTTCGTGTCGTTGTTTGAGACCATGGGCAAGGGCTATGACGGCCTGCGGACGGCCAGCGGCTTCGACCAGGAGCTGCTGGACACCGCCATCCGACGGATTGAACAGGGCAGCGGAATGTTGTATGTCGGATGTCACACGGTCGGGTTTGATCACCTCTTCTTGCTCATGGGCAGCCTGGAGTACCCAATCCAGGTCCTTGCCTACCCGGAAACCGAGGGGAGCTACTCGGTGCTCAATCGCATTCGTCGCCAGTTCGGCGCCGACCTCTCCCCCATTGACTACCACTCGCTGCGCCGTGCGATACACAATCTGCGGGGAGGGGGGATCGTGCTGACCGGGGTCGATCGCCCCGATCCACGTGGGCAGCCGTTGGACTTCTTTGGCCGCAAGGCAATGCTCCCGACCGGGCACGCCCGCCTGGCGCTGCGAACCGGCGCGCCGATCATGGTCGGCGCCTCCTCCGAGACCGAGAGCGGACGCTACCGTGGACAGATGCTGGCGCTGGTCGAATCAACTGACTTTCTCGACCGGCCGGACGCGGAAGTGGCGCTGGCGCAGCGGATCGTCACCGAATTCGAGGGCTTCATCCGAGGTCACCCTGATCAGTGGATGATGTTTTACCCGGTCTGGCCGGATGGGGGCGAGGCAGTCCATGGATTGTAAGAAGGCAGCCAGCCGGGCGGCCAAGCTGCGCGAGGAGCTCAATTTCCACAACTACCGCTACCACGTGCTGGACGATCCGGTTATCAGCGACGCCGAGTACGATCAGATGCTGGTGGCGTTGCGCGAGATCGAGGCCGAGTGTCCCGAGCTGATCACCCCGGATTCGCCCACCCAGCGAGTCGGTGGAACCCTGGCAGAGGGATTCGCCCGGGTGCCGCATCCAGGGGCGATCTTGAGCCTGGCCAACGCCTTCAGCGCCGAGGACATCCGCGCTTGGTTCGAGCGAATCGCCAAGTTGGATGAACGCGTGCGGGATGCGGCGTTCGTGATCGAGCCCAAACTGGATGGGTTGACGGTGGTGCTGCACTATGAGCAGGGGGCATTCACTTTGGGCGCCACGCGGGGCGACGGCGTGAATGGGGAGGACATCACCGCCAACCTGCGTACCGTGAACAGCTTGCCGCTGCGCGTGCCGGTACGACCGAACGGCGCCAAAGTACCCGCCAATCTGGTGGTGCGCGGCGAGGCGTTGATCTTTAAGAAGGACTTTGAGCAAATGAACCGGCTGGCGGAAGCGGAGGGGGGACGGCTCTACGTCAACCCACGTAATACTGCCGCCGGCTCGCTACGGCAGATCGATACTTCGCTGACTGCCACGAGACCCATTCGGATCTTCTGCTACGCCATCGTCGAAAGCAGCGAGCGACCGTGGGGCCGCCAATCAGAAGTGCTCGACTTCTTGCGCGAGATTGGCTTTCCAGTGGCTGGCGGAGCCCGGGTATGCGAGACCATCGAAGAGGTGATCGAGACCGTCACTCGGGCGGTTGAGGACCGGGACAGCTATCCGTACGAAATCGATGGCATGGTGATCAAGATCGACGACTTGCAGCTGTCAAGCTCGCTGGGGGTGGTGGGCAAGGATCCGCGCGGCGCGATCGCCTACAAATTTCCGGCGGAGGAAGCAACTACGGTCCTGCAAGACATTGGTTTGAATGTCGGCCGCACCGGCGTTATCACCCCCTACGCAATCCTGAAGCCGATTTATGTCGGAGGCGCAAACGTCAAGCAAGCCACGCTGCACAACTTCGATTTCATCAAAGAAAAGGATCTGCGGGTCGGGGACCGGGTACTGATCAAGCGATCTGGGGATGTGATTCCGTATGTGATCGGCCCAGTGGTCGAAGCGCGCACCGGCAAGGAGAAGCGCTACCGCATGCCGAAGGTATGTCCCGATTGCGGCGAGCCAATTCAGCGCATCGAGGGCGAGGTGGCAGTCTACTGCGTGAACTCATCCTGTCCGGCGCAGTTGATCCGCAACGTGGAGCACTTTGCCTCCCGCGGTTCAATGGACATTGAGGGATTGGGCAGCAAGATCGCGGTGTGGTTGGTGGAGAGCGGCCTGGTATCAGACGTCGGAGATTTGTATTCCTTGTCCAAGGAGCAGCTGCTGCAGCTGGAGGGATTTGCCGACAAGAAGGCCGAGAAACTGCTGGCCGCAATCGAGGCTTCCAAGCAGCAGCCGCTCAGCCGGCTGATCACCGCGCTGGGGATCCGCGGCGTGGGCGAGACGGTGGCGGCCGACTTCGCTGGCAGCTTTCGCAGTCTGGACCGGCTGGCGGCCGCCAAGCTTGAGGACCTGGAGGGGCTGGAGGGGATCGGCCCGAGCACTGCCGCAGCGGTGGTGGACTGGTTCTCCAAGAAGCACAACAAACAGCTGCTGGCCAAACTCAAGAAGGCCAAGGTGTGGCCCGAGCAGGCCGCGCCGGAGGCCGGGCCACAAACGCTTGAAGGTCAGATTTTCGTATTAACTGGAACGCTGCCGAGCATGGGCCGCGATGACGCCAAGGCGTTGATTCTGGCTGCTGGCGGCAAGGTCAGCGGAAGTGTGAGTGGAAAAACCGACTACGTCGTGGCCGGCGAGAAGGCCGGCTCGAAGCTGGCAAAGGCGCAAGAGCTGGGAGTGAAGGTCATCGGCGAGGATGAGCTGCTCAAGCTGCTCGCGGGTTCGGGATAATCTTTGGGAGCTGCTGCGCATAGCCACACCGGCGAGTTGGCCAATGGCGGATCAGCTTGGGGCGCAGCGAGCACGGAATGACGGCAGCGGCGTGGCGGACGCCGCGGGCAGCTAGGAACTCATCCTGGCCTTCATTGCCGCCCGCATCGCACGCCGGTGTAGCTGCCGAAGCCGTTCGGCGCCCTCTTCGTCCTGTGCGTCTTCAAGGCGCTGAGCGGTGGATAGCAGCGCATTCAGGGCTTGATCGTCGATCTGGTCGGCCGATTCGTTGAGCAATCGCTCGGCTTCTTGTTGGTCTTCCGTCTCCAGCAACCGTTGAACCAGCTTCAACCCGGGAGGCATGCTGTCTCGCAGCGACTGCCTGATTTTCTGGTCGATCTCACGCAGGCGGGTCGCAGCCTGCTCGTCCTTACGTTCAATGGCTGCTCGTAGGTTAGCCTGCAACACGCTGAGAAACAGTTCATCGATGAGGGGCAGCGCGGCCTCGACGGCTTGATCGAGCTGCTCGGCCTGAACCAGCGAGGCCAGCAGCGATGAAGCGCGGTTGATTTGCTCTTGCTGAGCCTGATCGATTTCCTCAGTGACTTGCAGCAGCAGCGTGCGCAGGGCGGCCAGCTGCTCCTGCTCAGCACCCTCCGCCGACTCCATCCGTTGCGACAGCATCTGGAAAAACTGGTAGTCCATCCCCGGCCTGACCAGGCTGGCCAAGGCGCGGATCCGGTCGTCATTGGGGGCGGCAAGCACGATTTCCAGCAGCTTCTCACGGGTAAGTTGATCGCCCGCGCTGCGCAGGCTCTCGGCTGCGTTGCGCAGTTCCTGCTCTCTGAAGGCCAGCTGCTCGCCATAGCTGCTTAGTTCTAGGGCCGACTCAAGCCGCTCGGTGGCCGCCTGGCGGGCGCCCCCCTCGGCCGTCGCCTGTAGACTTAGTGCGCCCAGCTGGAAGAAGGTTTCATCGAGCTCGGCATCGTGCTGCTCAACAAATTGCTCCACGTCGTCGGCTGAACTACGCAGCAGTTCCTCAAACAAGCGGAGCTTGGCCCGCTGCGCCTCGAGTTCTTCTCGGGTGACCCCGTCCGACTCCAGCACGCGCTCGATCAGGCCTTGCATCGTGAGCACAGCCTGAGGCTGCAGCAGGTACGCCTTGCGCTGCTCAGACGGCAAGCTCTCCACGGCCCGGTTGATCAGCCGGCCTAGCAACCGCTCTTGCTCATCCTTCGGAATGCCAATCTCAACCGGCATGAACGAGAGCAGCAATTCCTTGGCTGGGTCGTGATAGACGAGGGGAGTCGCCAGTTGGCCCTGATATCCACACACCGGACATTGGATCGTATTCAGACTGCCCGACAGCAGGCGCGATTTCGCCGCCGGATCCTGACCCACGTCAACCAATTGCTGGACGCGGGCTTGGATCGGTGACTTACAGTTGGGGCATTGAATCGTCGCGCTGGGAGTTGCCATCTAGTCGGTATCCTGGTTTGGACGTATGGAGCTGCTCACGATCGATCACGCGGCAGAGAAAAGCAGATCCGAGCCCCGTGCTCGACCTGGTCGTCAACCCAGATCCGTCCGCCGTGGGCCTCGACCACCGATTTCGCCAGGAATAGTCCGAGCCCAGCGCCGGGGGTGGATCGCGACTGTTCTGCAGCTCGATAGAACCGATCGAACACCCGCTGCCGATCGTCGGGGGCGATTCCCGGTCCTTGATCTTGCACGCACACGATAGCCTCGTCTTGGGTCGCCCGGCCGCTGATCCGGATCTCCCCGCCATCGGTGGAGAACTTCACTGCATTGGAGAGCAGGTTGCGGATCACCTGCGTCAATCGCTCTTCGTCAGCCTTGACGATCGGGTAGTTGTCGCCGAACTCGACGATGAACTGATGCTTCTCGGTCTGGGAACGAAAGCGTTCGGCGATCTCCGCCGCCAGGCGAGGCAGGTCCAGGTCGGACATGTTGAGCATGAGCGCCCCGGCCTGCAATTGGGAAGCCTCCAGCAAGTCATCGATCAGGCCGCCCAGCCGATCCGACTCATCCTCAATCACGGCCAGGCTATCTCGCACGACCTCCGGGTCCCACTCGGCATC
>CAZGCX010000015.1:0-20304 GCA_964524585.1 uncultured Anaerolineaceae bacterium | reverse complement strand
TGGCAGCGCCTGGCCGGCCTGACGTTGCTGGCCTTCGGCATCGGCATGGCTACCAACACCATCGATCCGGGGCTGCTGAGCGCCAAGATCAACATCCTGGCCCCTGAACGTCCGAATACCGCATTGGGATTTACCACCGCGGCCGGCCTGCTGGTTGCGACGCTGACCCAGCCAGTGATCGGCGCCCTCTCCGACCGCAACCGCTCGCGCTGGGGGCGCCGGGTTCCATACATGGTGATCGGCGCGCTGTTCGCCGCGGTCAGCCTGATCGGCCTGGCGCTGGCGCCGTCACTCGCACTGCTGGTGTTGGGAATGCTCGCCTGGGAAATCGGCGCCAACACCGCGCAGGCGCCCTGGCAGGCGCTGCTTCCCGATCTGGTTCCCTCCGGTCAACGCGGCTTGGCCTCTGGCCTCAAGACCCTGTTTGAGATCTTATCCTTCGTGGCCGGGAGGCGCATCTCCAGCTATTTAATCGCCGACGGCCGTCTGGTGGCGGCAAATGCTCTGGCGGCCGGGGTGCTGTTGCTCGCCACAGCGATCACCGCCCGCACTGCTCTCCGCTCACACCGGCAGGAATCCACTTCGAGCAGCGACCGCCCGCCGACCCGGCCTGCCACCGACCCCAAGCCATGGTCAGCCGGGCTGGGCTGGTGGTTCGCCAATCGGGCGTTGTTCTGGGGCGCGGCCATCGCGCTCAACAACTTTGTGCTGTTCTATCTGGTGGACGTGATTGAGATGACCTTCGAGCAGGCCGTACGCTTCTTCGGCGACCTGTCGCTAGTGCTGGGTCTATGTCTGGTGGCGGTCACCATCCCGGCCGGGCGCTTGTCGGACCGGATTGGCCGGCGGCCGCTCATTCTGGGGGCCTGCGTGGTCGCACTCGCCGGCAACTTGCTGCTGCTCACCGCCCGCTCGCGGCCGGCATTGATTGCGGCCGGAGGGACGCTCGGGATGGCGGTCGGGATCTACCTGGCGGCCAATTGGGCACTGGCAACCGACCTGGTTCCGCGCTCAAGCGCCGCCCGTTACCTCGGAATCGCCAACATTGCCACCGCCGGGGGAAGCTTTCTAGCGCGCTTCGCCGGCGGCGCGATGATCGATCCGCTCAACCGGCTGGCCGGCAATCAGACCGCCGGCTACACAACCCTCTACAGTCTGACTTTGGTGGCCTTCGTATTGGCAGCGATTGCGGTGCTGAAGCTGCCTCGATCAGCTTTTGCTGGCGGCCAGGTGGAAGGCAGCTGAAGCCGCCGTGGTCAGTTTTCGCCCAACGCCCAGGCGATGACGCCCAGTCCGGTCGCCATCAGACTTCGCCAGTGGCCAGGGCCAGCGCGATGGTGAAGATTGCGCCCTGATCGGCCCCGGCACTCTCCGCCCACACTCGTCCCCCGTGCGCCTGCACGATGGCCTGAACTATGGAGAGGCCCAGTCCCATGCCTTGGTGCCGGCGGGTCATGTGGTCTTCAACCTGATAGAACTGATCGAAGATGCGGCTGAGCTGATCTTTGGGGATACCGATCCCGGAGTCTGCAACCCGGATCCAACCCTCCGAACCATGCTGCTCCAGATTGATCCGGATGTTGCCTTCCGGCGGAGTGAAATGCATCGCGTTGTTCAGCAAGTTGGTGACCGCCATCGCGATCTTGGTTGCATCGATCTGGGCGCGCATTGGCTCCGCGGGCAACGTCAGCTGCAACCGCTGGTCTTTGGCCTGGATCAGGTCGTTTAGCTCTTTCTGTGCCCTTTGAATTGGTTCTTGCAGCGGGCGCAGTTCCAGCGCCAGCTCCTTTGACCCGACCTTCATTGAATTGATATTGGTCATGTTCTCGATCAAGCCCCGCATGCGAAGGGCCGCGTTGAGCACCGACTCGGCGTGCTCGGAGGTCTCACCTCCGGCCTCTTCCTTCAAGAGGTGCGCGTACCCCAGGATCACTCCCAACGGCGTTCGCAGCTCATGCGAGGCGATGGCGATGAAGTCGCCCTTCATCCGATCCAGCTTGCCAAGCTCTTCATAGGCTTTCTTCAGCGCCTCCAGCAACCGAGCGTTGTTGATCGCCACTGCCGCCTGCGAGGCGATGATGCCCAGTGTCTCCAGGTCAGCCTCTTCGAATGCGCCGCTGCGCTTGTTGATCGCTTCCAGCACCCCGATCACCTCGTCCCGAATCCGCATCGGCACTCCGGCCAACGAACGGGTCGGCAGCTTGGTGCGGTCCTCAACGTCGAAATGCCGGGGGTCCTGTGAGACTTCGTTGATGATCAGCGGTTTGTTGGAGCGGAAGATCGTGCCGGCAATCGAACCCTCCATCGGAACCGGGATCTTGCGCAGTTCCTCGGGATCACTTCCGGTCGCAGCGGCGAAGAACAGGTCTTGGGTGTTTTCGTCGATCAGCAGGATCGAGGCGCCTTCGCTGTTCACCAGGTCGGCAGTTGAGTTCATGATGAACTGCAGCAGGCGGTTCAGCTCGAGCGTGGAATTGAGCGTGACGCTGATTTCGAGCAGGCGGGAGCGCTGAAATACCAGCTCCCGAATCCAGTCCAGCTCCTGTTGAAGATCCTGTACCGCCACCCGCCAAGTTTATTCGAGAGCCCGAACCTTGTCTATTGGCCTCCGGGGTATACTTCGCGAGGACTGGTATTTAGCCGATCATGCGACTCTCCATCCTGCAAGAAAACCTGGCACACGGACTGGCGACGGTATCTCGGGCCGTTTCACCCCGCAGTACCCTGCCAGTGCTGGCCAACGTGCTGGTCGCCACCGAAGACGGGCGCTTGCGGCTCTCCGCCACCAACCTGGAGATGGGCATAACCACCTGGCTCGGCGCCAAGGTCGAAGATGAAGGCGCCACCACGGTTCCGGCGCGCACCTTCGCCGACCTGGTGAACACCCTGCCCTCCGATCGGGTGGAAATGGAACTCACCGTCCGCACTCAGACTCTGAACGTGCGGGCGGGTACTTTCAACAACAACATCAAGTGCATCGATGCCCAGGAGTTCCCTCCGATGCCGCCGACCGACCTGGACGGCGGATTTGAACTCAACATGGACGAACTGCGTGAGATGATCTCGCAGGTCACCTTCGCTGCATCCAGCGATGACGCCCGGCCGGTGCTCACTGGGGTGCTGATTGAAGTGGATGGTGGAGTAATGACACTAGCCGCCGCCGACGGATTCCGGCTTTCGGTGCGCACCGCCCAGCTTGCCGATGGCCCGAGCGAGCCGGTGCGTGCGATCGTTCCCGCCCGGGCGTTGTCCGAGCTGGCGCGCATTGCTGCCGACGACATGGAAACGGTGCAGATGATTCTGCCCAGCGACCGCAGCCAGGTGATCTTCCGCGGTCGCGATTTGGAGCTGGTGTCACAGTTGATCGATGGCGCATTTCCGGACTACAAGGGCATCATTCCTGGCAGCTACAACAGCCGCACGGTGCTCTCGACCTCCGCTTTTCTCAAGGCTTGCCGGGCGGCCGATATCTTCGCCCGGGAGGCCGCCCACTCCGCCCGGCTGAGCATCAAACCCGGGGGCGATGCGGAACCTGGTACGGTGGAAGTGACCGCCACCGCCGCCGAGACCGGGTCGAACGAGGTGACCGTCGATGCCAACATCGAGGGGGAACCGATCGACATCGCCTTCAACGTTCGGTTTCTGGTCGACGTGTTGAGCGTGCTCGACTCCCCCAACGTCGCGCTCGAGACCTCCGGCCCGGCCGCCCCTGGCGTCATCAAGCCGGTCGGGCGCGAAGACTTCCTGCACGTCGTGATGCCGATGCACCTCGGCCGCTAGCGGCCGCTCGCCTCTCTGCCTCTCCCAGCTACGGATTGGTACCGTGGCCTTTGAGCCCGACAACTTTCCCAAAGTCCTCACGCTGCTGCTCGAGCTGCATGAGTATCCGACCCTCGCTCCGCAGATTCGCGAGCGCATGCGTGAGGAGCTCTTCAAGCGCGGCGTGATCTCCAAGGGCGCCTTCGAGGCCGAGGTGCGTGACAAGGCGATTCAGTCCCAGCTCCGGGAGGGGATGCTCGATCCCGAGAACCAGGAACCGCTCGATGCCTGGATGAACCGGCTGCGGATCACCGGCGACAATCTGACCGACTTCTATTTCGCCTACAACCTGCCCCACGCGCTGTTCGAGCAGATTGTCAGGGCCACCTTGGCCCAGCGCGGGCGCCCGGACGACGTCATGCTGACCTTCCACCCGGAATTGGCGCCCTGGGACATGCTGTTCGCACAGGGCGAGGCCTACGAAGCGCTTCCCGAGGGCCAGCGGGCGGCGGTCGAGCACCACCTGCAGGAAATCAAGGTGGTGCTCATCAAGTCCATGATCAGCGACCACCTGCAGTACGTCGGCATCGCCAAAGAGTGGTTCTCGATCGAGGACCTGAAGGCGATCCGCAGCCGCCGCATCGGCCGCGGCAAGATCGGCGGCAAGGCGGCCGGGATCGAGCTGGCGCGCCGCATCTTGAACCAATCGGCCGACCCGCTGGTCATGGAGCAAGTACGCTTCCCGCGCTCCTGGTTCCTGGCCGCCGATGTCTTCTACCGGTTCACCCAGTTCAATGACCTGTTCGAGTTCGCCAACCAAAAGTACAAGAGCGAACAGGAGATCCGCGACCAATACCCGGCGATCCGGGCCCGCTTTGAGAACGGCCGCTTTCCGGAGGAGGTCATCGAACCGCTGCGGCTGGTGCTGGCCGAGCTCGGCAGTACGCCGGTTATCGTCCGCTCCTCCAGCCTGCTGGAAGATTCGTTCGGCTTCTCATTCGCCGGCAAGTACGAGAGCATCTTTTGCGCAAATCAAGGCGATCCAAAACAGAACCTGGGAGCCTTGGTGAAGGCCATCACCGATGTGTATTCGGGGATCTACAGCCCGGACGTACTGGTCTATCGCCGTCATATGGGGCTGCTGGATTACGACGAGCGCATGGCGGTCCTAATCCAGGAAGTGCATGGACGAGAGCGGCAGAGCCGCTTCTTTCCGGACGCCTCCGGAGTGGCGTTTTCACAAAACCAGTACCGCTGGAGCCCGAAGATCGAGCGCCAGGCCGGCTTCATGCGTTTGGTGTGGGGCCTGGGTACACGGGCGGTTGATCAGGTCAGCAACGATTACCCGCGCCTGGTCGCCCTCAGCCACCCTGAGCTGCGGCCGGACGTCGACCCGGAGCGCATCCGGCGATACTCCCAACGCTACGTAGATCTGATCGACTACGCCTCCGGCTCTAGCGGTTTTCGAACTCTGCCAATCGAGAGAATCCTGACCGGCGAGTCACCCAATCTGCGCTGGATCGCGCAGCGTTTCGTAGACGACGGCTTGCAGGACCTGGTCAGCCTGCCGGTCGGCGCCAGTTCCGATCAACTGGTGGTGACATTTGACGGTCTGCTGCGCCGGACCCGGTTCGCCGGGGACATGACTCACCTGCTGCAGAGGCTGGAACGCGCCTACGGCCGGCCGGTCGATGTCGAGTTCGTCGCGCAACTCGAGTCTCCGTCTGGAAAACCAATCATCAGCGTACTGCAATGCCGGCCGCAGAGCAGGATCGAGCTCGAGACCGTTGAGCTGCCCGACAATATCCCGCAGTCCCACCGCCTGTTCGTCAGTCACCGCCTGATCCCTGATGGGCGAGTGAGCGACATTCGGTATTTAGTGTTCATTTCTCCGTTCGAATTCAGCCAGCGAATTGGTGAGCAGCAGCGAACCGAACTGGCTCGGCTGGTTGGGCGAATCAACTCCAGATTGGCGGAGGAAAGATTCATCCTGATGGGGCCGGGTCGTTGGGGCAGTCAGAATCCCGGCCTTGGGATTCCGGTTCGATACGGCGACATCTACCATGCCCAGGCATTGGTGGAGGTGGTTCCTGATGCCCAGGCGCCGGAACCGTCCTACGGCACGCATTTCTATCAAGACCTGGTGGAGGCCGGCATCTTCCCGCTGGCAGTTGCCCTGGGAGATGGCGGGGACGAGTTCAACCGTGAGTTCTTTGAACGCTCAGCCAACCGGTTATCAGAGCTGCTGCCTGGCGATGCAGAGTGGGGGCGGTGGGTGAAGCTGATCGAGCTCCCGGAGAGGCAATGGGTGGAGTTGGTGATGAACGGCGGCGCCGGTGAGGCAATCGCCTATCTGAAGGATCGTCAGCCCTAGTTCCAGAACGGCCGTTGACCGGTGCCCCAGCCGTGGTCGCCGAGCAGCGGAACGAAGGCGACCGGGGCTACCCGGTGGTGACTGTAGCTGCCGTCGCCAGCTCGCCGCCAGACTTCCAACATCTGGCCTTCCGGCCCGCCCACCGGGACGACCAGCCGGCCGCCAACGCTCAGTTGACTCTTCAGCGGCTCAGGGGGTCGCGGTGCCGCGGCGGTCACAATGATTCCCCCATAGGGGGCGTGCTCCGGCAGTCCAAGCGAACCGTCCTGCTCGAACACTTCGACGTTGTCGTATCCCAGGTCGGCCAGCCGCTGACGCGCCGCCCGCGCCAGTTCCGGGATGCGTTCAATGGTGTAGACCATCGAGGCCAGCCAGGACAGCACTGCCGCCTGATAACCCGAGCCGGTGCCCACCTCCAGCACCACTTCGATGCCTTCTAACTCCAATAGCTGCGACATCAGCGCCACGATGTAGGGCTGCGAAATGGTCTGCCCGTGCTCCAGACGCACCGGGCCATCGTCATATGCCTGCCGGCGCAGATCGCTCGGCACAAATTCGTGTCGCGGCACGGTCCGCATCGCCTCCAACACCCGCGCATCGCTGATGTCCCGAGCCTGTAGCTGTTCGCGAACCATCTGTTCTCGTGCCTCGGCGTATCGATCGCGTTTGTTTGACACGCGCCCTGGCCCGATTATAGCGGCAGCCCCGATCCAGCAGCGATTCGCAGTATGATTGCAGCGTCGATACTGAGCGTCGCATCGATGCTTGAGCGCTCCGAAACTTCGACGTGTCGACATTGAAAACCCTCAACAAATGGCTGTTATGATCCGGCTAGGCCGGAGCCACCCCTAACTCCCTACGTGTGATGGACCTTCCGATAGAACGACCCAGCTTCTTGGCACGCTACATCAACCCCCGCCGCCGGCGCCAATGGGGAGAGTATCTGACCGCCTACGGGCTGATTGCGCCGGCGATGTTGCTGATCTTCGTGTTCGGCATCTTCCCGGTCGGTTTCGCGCTCTACGTCAGCTTGCATAAGTGGTTGATCATCCGCGGCGACTTTCGCAGGCTGAAGAATTACGTCGATATCGTCGACAACCTGGCGTACTTCGGCGTATTCGCACTTGGCGTAGGGGCACTGGTGGGAGTGGCGCTGCTGGTCCGTCGGGTGGCCCGGGAGGCCCGAGCCGAGCGGGCGACAGTCTGGCCGTTGGCGATCCCGGCCGCCGCCCACGCGGCAGTGGTGCTGGCGTTTCTACGGTGGATCTACTTCCTGCTTCCCGAATTCCTGGACATCGCCCCCAAGATGCGCGGGCTGGAGCGAACCCGCGAGCTGTTCATGCAGCTGTTGAGCGATGCCTTCCACGCCGAAATAGTCTTCCCGGCCTGGCAGCTGTTCGTACGGGTATTGCTGTTGGCGCTGGTGCTCGGAATCGGTGGCGCCGTGTTGCTCCGAATGAGAAACAACTTCCGCTACCAGGTCAACCTGTCTTTGGCCTGGCTTGCGGCGGCGATCGGCGTCGGGCTGCTGGCATTCACCTATGGCTCGGTCAGCCAGGTGTACTCCGATGCGGTAGCCAGCGGAGAGGACCCGGGAATCTGGCCGCAGCTGATCAGCATCTCCTCCGGGGTCTTGCTGCTTGCACTCGCCTGGTTGATCTGGCGCAGCGCACGGGGCCAGTCCTCCAATCGTCAGTTTGCGGTCCGGATCTTTGCCGCCTGCCTGCTGATGGTTGGAGCGGTGCTCTTGATCATCGAGATCCCGACTATCGTGGCCTCCGGCGATCCGGACCTGTGGAACGGTCTGAAGGTAACGGTGTTCTTCTCTGCCGGCACGGTCCCGGTGCAGCTCACAATCGCCCTACTGCTTTCCGTGCTGCTGTTTCAGCGCATCCACGGCGCCAGCGTGTTCCGCGTGCTGTACTTCCTGCCCTACGTCACGCCCCAGATCGCCAGCGCCACCATCTTTCGACTGATGTTCTCCGAACGCCAGCAGGCACCGGTCAATCGGGCACTGGAACTGGTGGGAATCGGCACCCAGCGCTGGTTGCGAGAGCCGGCCGGGATCCTGACCATGCTGGCCGACAAACTGGGCATCGCCAGCTATCCATCGGGACTCCTGCCCTCGTGGCTGCCGCCTGATCTGTCCTCGCTGGCGGCAGATTGGTTGGCGGGCCCCAGCCAGGCGCTGGTAGTGGTGATCATGCTGTCGGTATGGACCTACGTTGGCTATAACGTGGTGATTTACTTGGCCGGCTTGGGAAATATTCCCACCGAGCTTACTGAAGCGGCCGAGATCGATGGCGCCAACCAGTGGGACGTCTTTCGCCACGTCACCTTTCCACTGCTGTCGCCCACAACCTACTTCCTGTCACTGATCGCGGTGATCGGCACCTTCAAGGTTTTCAACATCCTGTGGCTGCTGCGGCAGTCGGTCGGAAGCGGGATTGGAACGCTCAACACCATCGGGGTCGTGATCTTCGAAGAGTTCTTCGTCAAGACCCGCTACGGTTACGCCTCGGCCATGGCCTTCGTGCTGTTCGCTATCATCTTGATCCTGACTGTGATTAACAACCGGGTACAAGGCACGCGAGTGTTCTATGGCTGACGTGACCGCGCAGGGCGGCGAGCTAGTGCAGGAGCAGCCGGGCAAGTTGGGTTTGCGACTGCCCCGCCTGCGCCTTGGTAGGCTGCTGAGCTACGTCGTACTGCTGATCGGCGCGGCAATCTCGGTCGTTCCATTCCTGTGGATGATCTCCACCTCGCTGATGACGCTTGGCGAGGCGACCGGGGGCAGGCTGATTCCGACCCATCCCCAGTTCACGAACTACGTCGAGGCCTGGACCACGGCCCAGTTCTCCCACTTCATGCTCAACAGTGTTGTGATCACGGTCATTACTCTGGGGGGCGAACTGATACTCAGCGTGCTGGCGGCATATGCCTTCGCCCGCATCGAGTTCCCGGGCCGGAACCTGATCTTTGGGATCCTGCTCAGCTCATTGATGATCCCCGGCATGGTCACGATGATCCCCAACCTGCTCACCGTGACCTGGTTGGGCCGGGTGGGGCCGATCAGCTGGATCGACAATTGGCCGGCGCTGACCATACCGTTCATGGGCAGCATCTTTTCGCTGTTCCTGCTGCGCCAATTCTTCGCCCAGATCCCGGACGAGTTGTTTGATGCCGCCAAGATCGACGGCGCCGGACATCTGCGCATGCTGCGATCGCTGGTGCTACCGCTGTCCAGCGCGCCGATCATGGTCATCATCGTGCTTTCCTTTATCGGCACCTGGAACGCGTTGGCTTGGCCGCTGTTGGTCACCAATAGCAACAAGTGGTTGCCGATCGCGGTCGGACTGTACAACTTCGTCGAGGACGGCGGGAGTCAAATGCACCTGATCATGGCCGGTTCGTTCATCACAATTGTGCCGATCCTGCTGCTGTATTTCTTGACCCAGAAGCAATTCACCGAGAGCATTGCGCGCAGCGGCTTGAAGGGCTGAGGCTCGCGATGAGTTCGAGGTGGATTAGAATGCCCCTGGTTGGAAGAACCCGAATTGGAGGAGGTGCACCCGAAACAGCTCACGAGAATGCAATGCATTGCCATGCAATGCAAGCTTGAATCAGATACTCATGGAAACCAATTGAGGAGGAGAAAGTGAAACGAAGTGCTTTTGTGTTTATCGGCCTGCTGATTGCGGCGCTGCTGGTGGGCTGTTCAACTGCCACTGCCGAGCCGACCACGGCTCCCCCGCCGCCGGCACAGCCGACCGCAGCCCCGGCTGAACCAACCGCCATGCCGACCGAAGCCGGTCCGATGACGATGCTCGAGGGCGACCCCACCGGCCAGACCGTTACCTGGTGGCATGCCTTTGGAACCGGCGCCAACTACGAGGGTGTCCAGGCGGTGGTCGAGGCGTTCAACTCCACCAACATGTACGGCATCACGGTGGAAGAGGTCTCGCAGGGCAGTCAATCCGACCTGACCACTGCGGTCAACGGCGCCATCGCCACCGGCGAGCTGCCCAACATCACCATGGCCTTTCCCAATGACATGAACCGGTGGTACGGCCTGGACGTGATCAGCGGGATCAACCAGTTCATCGATGACCCGGTCTACGGCCAGAGCGCCGACGACATGGCCGCCTTCTTTGCAGGTGCCTACGGTCAGGGCACCTTGGCGGATGGCACCCAAATAGGAATCCCGATGCACCAGTCGGCTGAGGTGATTTTCTACAACAACAGCTGGGCGCAGGAACTTGGTTTCCCCAATCCGCCGCAGACTTCAGCGGAGTTCAAGGAGCAAGCCTGTGCGGCCGCCGCGGCCAACAACAGCGATGCCACCACTGAAAATGACGGCACCGGCGGTTACGTGTACTTCCCGGATGCCTCGCAGGTCACGCCGTGGGTCTGGGCCTTTGACGGCGACGTCCTGACCGCCGATGGAACGGCCTACGCTTGGAACAGTCAGGCCCCCTTCGAGGTGGCGATGTTCTTCAAGGACCTGATCGACAACGGCTGCACGCTCAGCACGCCCAGCTTCCCCAACCCTGAGTTCGCGGGACGCCTGGCGTTGTTCGCGGTCAGCTCCACGGCCGGCATTCCGTTCCAGCGGTCGGCGATGGACGACGCCGGCAATACCGACACCTGGAGCGCGATCGCCTTCCCCGGACCGAATGGCACACAGGTTGTGGATGCCTTTGGCCAGCTGATCGGCGTGGTGCAGACCAATCCTGACCAGGACCTGGCCAGCTGGCTGTTCGTGCAGTGGCTGACTTCGGCCGAGGGCCAGTCGGTGTGGCTCAGCAAGACCTCCTACTTCCCTTCCCGGACCGACGTCGATGTGTCAGCAATGGCAGCATCTGATCCTGTCTGGGCAGGCGCTTTTGAGCTGCTGTCCCTGGGCAGGGGCGAGCCGAACCTGGCAGCCCAAGGGGCTGTCCGCGGCGAGATCCGCGACACCTACTTCGCCATAGCGGACGCGGCTGATGAGGCAGAGGTCCAAGCGCTGCTAGACGCGCTGAACGACACTGCCGCTCAGTTGGTGGCTGAACAACAGTAAGGGCTAAGACTCAAGCGCTACGACAATCTCCCACGGGGGAACCCGTGGGAGATTGTTATTTCGGGCATTTCCACGCCCAACCCAATGCGATGTTGAAATTCGCCGCCGCCCTCTTGCTGGCCATGATCGCGCCTACGCTTGCGGGCTGTACCGCGCCGACTGCGGTGGAACCGACTCCCCAACCTCCGGCGACCACCACACCGCTCCCTCCCAGGCCGAGCGCTGCCGCCACAACCTTGCCGGTTGCCAGTCCGACCGCCACCCGCAGCGCCGACACCGATTTCATGCAGCGGCCGCCTGGCCTGAACGTCCGGGTCATGAGCTTCAATGTGAACTGGGACTCGGTCTTTCCGGATGACGATCCGAAGAACCACGACCTGCGCGAGTTCAGTCGCGGGGCGGCTTTCGCCCGCATCCTACGCGCTGTGCGGCCAGATGTGATTTGTCTGCAGGAAATCAACTACCTGCGGGGCGCCAGCGAACTCAGCGCGTTCCTTGAGCAGGCCATCGGGGCGACCACAGATGAGCACTGGCAGGTGGCAAACGTGCGAGACGCGGTAATCGCCACCCACTTTGGGCTGCAAGAGGCAGGATATCAGCTGGTAACGAGCCTTTACCCCTACGATTTGCAGCAGGCCGCGGCGCTGGTCGACTTGCCTGACCCCGACTACGGAGCGATCGATCTGTATCTGATCTGTGCCCACTTCAAAGCCGGGGGCAGCCGCTCGGATATCCTGCTCCGCTCTCGCCAGGCGGACGTGATCATGTCCAATGTGCGCGACCTGGAAAGCCCCGGAGGGGAATTGGATCTGGTCGACGACACCCCGCTATTGATCATGGGTGACTTCAACATTTACAGCACCGATCCGGCGCTGCACGCCCGGACCCTGGAGTACGGAGACATCTACGACGAGGCGACATACGGCGCGGACTTGCAGCCGGACTGGGATCTGACGGCGCTGGCCGACGCGCATCCCAGTCACAATGGACTGGGAGTTGATTTCTATACTTGGAGAACGGACTCGCCGCTATTTCCCTGGGGACCGTTAGACCGCATCTTCTACACCGACAGCGTGCTCAAGCTGAGCAATGCCTTCATTCTCAACACCACCCTCATGAGTGACCAGGCGCTGGCATCTCTGGGCCTGCAGTTCGATGATGTGGTGCTCGATCTTGGCTCAGACTACTATGACCACCTGCCGCTGGTAGCTGACTTCGAGTTGGTCCCGGCGCCGTAGGCGACCGCCTCGGCTGGTCCGCAACCGCCTGGTCGGCGACTTCCTGACATTGATGGTCGCGCCCTATTCAGGAGCCGCTCCCTCGCTCCCCGGCGGGAATGGACGGTCGCCGCGGGTGAACTGAAAGCCGGCCGCGCCCGGATGCCCACCCCCACCGTGCTTGCGCGCCAGCTGGGAAACATCCATCTGGTCTGAATACAGCGTGACCGAGGTCTGCAACCGGCCGTCTCTCACCACCTCCACGTAGCAATAGGCCAGTTCATAGCCCTGCTGGCGAATGTACTCCCCCATGTCGCCGGTGCCGTTGTGATTAACGGCCAGCGTCCGATATCCCTCGAAGCTGGTCTCGAAACCATAGCGCGCCACAATATCCCGGATGTCGTGCATGCGCGCGTCATACAGCAGACCGCCGCGGTCGATCAGCTGCTGCACTTCAGATTGATCATCATCCAACAGCGGCCGCCAAAGCTGGTCATTGGAGGGAGCGAAGTCGCTGCGGTACAGGCCCTCCGAGAAGGCGCGGGTCTCGGGAAACGCCATTCGCCAGATATCGCGATCACCGATCAAGGCCACCGCCCGCGGCAGCTGTTGGTCAGGGAAGAAGGTTTGCCAGGTCAGCACACAACCGGCCGCTTCCAGCGAACGCTCGCCCGGCACGTCCGCCTTCTCCTCTCCCAACAGCACCAGCGAGGTCTTGTGATGATCCACCCACACCAAGTCCCATCCGTCCCGTAGCCGGCGCATGTCATCTGGAGGCAGCGAGTAATCCACCATGACCAGCTGTTCAAATGCTTTGAGGCGTTCCCATGGGATCGGATCGCCGATCTCGAGCGGCCGTAGCTCCATCGCCGGACCCAACGCCCGGCGCACCACGGCCGCCGCGCAGCAGCCGTCGGGGTCGTTGTGATACAGGCAGACCGTCGGTCGAGTCGAATCCAGGATTTCGCGTTCGCTCAATACGCCAGCCGCTCCTCTTTCCAGATGTCGGCCCGGTTGTGGTAACCGGCTTGCTCCCAGAAGCCCATCCGGTCCTGATCCAGGAATTCCAGCCCGCGCAGCCACTTGCCGCCCTTCCAGAAGTACGGGGTCAGCAGGTCGTCGCGGCCCGGGATCGAACCCACGATGCCCCGCAGCGGGTAGCCGTGATCGGGGCTGATCGGTTCGCCGTCGAAGTGGGTGGCCATCAGAAAATTGTCGGCCAGCGCTACCTCGATCGGCACGTTCACCGTGAATCCGTACTCGCAGTGCTGCAGCAGGAAGTGTGCGGTCGGCTTGAGTTGAATCAGGCCCTCATCGACCAGGTTACGGATCGAAACCCCTTCCCACTCGGTGTCGAACTTGCTCCAGCGGGTCACGCAGTGGATGTCCATCTTGAGCTTGGTGCGAGGAAGCTGCTGGAACGCTTCCCAGCTCCAGCGTTGCTCCTGCTCCACTTCGCCCCACACGCGAAACTCCCAGGTGGCCGGGTCGAATTTGGGGACGGGTCCGTAGTGCAGAACCGGGAACTTCTGGGTCGCCGATTGCCCAGGCGGTAGGCGCCCTTCGTTGCGGTAGCGATCCTCTTCTTCTTTGCGAGCAAACACGGTGCTGCTCTCTATCGGTCGAGGTGCGGATTATATCAACCGGCGCTTAACAAAGGATTTCGCGAGCAACTTTGGGCATGGGGGGAACTATTTCTCGCTTGTCGGCGTCTGATTCCACAGCTAGTCATAGGGGGCTGAACCGCATCCGCCCCAACAGGAAGGAAACAGACATGAATCAGCTCGAATCGACCGATATTGAACCCGGCACCACCCGGCGCGCGCTGGTGGTCGTACTTGCATTGGCCGCACTGGGAGTCGCCTGCAGCGGTCTGGGTGTGACCGACACTGCCGTGGCGCCCACCACCGCGCCGGTCGCCGAGGCGGCCGACACCAATCTGGCGCTGACGGTATACAACGAGGGCACTGCCCTGGTCCGCGATCGCCGGCGGTTCGATCTGGCCTCTGGCTTCAATCAGATCGCGTTCTCTGACGTGGCGGCCTCCATCGATCCGACCAGCGTGCTGTTCAAGTCGCTCACCGATCCGGAGGGGCTGACAGTGCTGGAACAGAACTACCAGTTTGATTTGGTGGACTCGTCGGCGCTGTTCCGCAAGTACCTGGATCAGACCGTGCAGGTGCTCACGCAGGACGGGACGCTCTACGAAGGGCGGCTGCTGTCGACTCAGGGCGGCATCATCCTGCAGGATGAGGATGGCCATGTATCGGTGATCAGCGGCGACGTGCAGGAAGTCTCCTTCCCCGAGCTTCCGGAAGGGTTGATCACCCAGCCGACGCTGGTCTGGCAACTGCTGGCCAACCAGCGCGGCGAGCAGCAAGTCGAACTGACCTACCTAACTGGGGGAATCTCATGGCAGGCCGATTACGTGGTGCTGCTTTCCAGCCAGGAGGATGCCATCGACCTGGACGGTTGGGTCACCATGCGCAACACCAGCGGAACCAGCTACCCAGACGCCCAACTGAAGCTGATTGCCGGCGACCTGCAGCGATTGCAGGCAGTCGGCCTGTCAGCGCAAGATGCCATGTTCGCGGCCGAAGCTGAACTGGCCGCCGCCCCGGTCGAGCAGCGCGAGTTCTTCGAGTACCACCTGTATGAGGTTCCGCGACCGGTGACGGTAAGGAACAACGAGAACAAACAGATCGAGTTCGTTAGCGCCAGCCAGGTACCGGCGGAGAAGTTCTTTGTCTACGACGGGCTGCAGTGTCGCTCGAACTACTACTACTGCAGCTTCTATGGTTCCCCGCAGACTGAGCCGTCCTACGGCGTGGTTTCCAACCCCAAAGTGATGGTGATGTTGGAATTCGATACCGAGCAGGCCAAGGCCGATCTGCCCAAGGGCCGGGTTCGGGTCTACCAGGAGGACATCGACGGCGCGGCGCTGTTGATCGGCGAGGACTCGATCGACCACACGCCGGAGGGCGAAACCGTGCGGCTGTATGTCGGCGACGCCTTCGACATCGTGGGTGAACGGATCCAGACCGACTTCCGCCGCCCGTCACAGAAGAGTCTGGAAGAATCCTTTGAAATCACGCTGCACAACCACAAGGACGAGCCGGTGGAAGTGCGGGTGGTCGAGCACCTGTTCCGCTGGAGTGAGTGGCGGATCTTGAGCTCCAGCCATGACTACGAGAAGCTCGACTCCTCGACCATCGAGTTTCGCGTCCGAGTGCCGGCCAACGGGGACACCACCGTGAGCTACGATGTGCGCTACTTCTGGCCATGATCGCTGAGCGAATGCGAAACCCCCGCGCGCGTCAGCCGTACCCGAACGGGTATCGGATTGAGCAAATGCGAACTCGTGGTGCGATTCAGTTGCGCCCGAACGGGCATCGGGCTGGGCGAGCAGCGTTGCTCCTGCTGGGACTGGCGCTGGTCCTTTCGGCATGTGAAGTTGCCGGCGGCGGGCCACCCGCCGCCGGCGCCGATCACTACTTGGGGACGCTCCAGGCCAGCTGCTCGCCGGTGGACGCCGCTGCCATTGATTTCGAGCTGCGGCCCGAGAGCGGCGCAGAACTACCGCGAGTAAGCCTGGTGCTCTGGTCCTTCAGTGGCCTAGCTGAGGGATCCCCGATCCGATTTGGCCCGGAGGACAACGCCGGCTATGGTGCGATGTTCGTGCGCGGTACGGAGTGGACTCCAGCCATCGATGGTGAACTCAGCCTCGACTCGTATGCCGAGGGGCAATCGGCGGCCGGATGGTTTTGGCTGGAGTTAGGGGACGGGGACCGCTATGAGGGCTGGTTCCAAGCGGAATGGCAGGATCAAGGCCCGGTCCTGTGCGGCTAGTGTCGGTTTCGAATTCAGCTGCGCGCCCGCTGTCGCCGCAACCACCGCCGGCGCCGAGCGCCAGGCCGAGATGTCGACCGCACTTTCGCGGATCAGTCCGATGTGAAGAGCGGGAGGTGGCCGAGAGCGATGATGTGCTCCCAGTCGCCCGGATCCCCCTCAGTGAAGATCGCTGCCTCGCACACCACTTCTGCACCGGCGGTCTCAGCAAGCTTGCGCATCCCCTGCAACGTGGATCCGGTGCTGATCACGTCATCGACCAGCGCCACACGTTTGCCCACCAGCAATTCGCGGTCCTTCTCGTCCAGGTACAGCTTCTGCGGTCTGCCGGTGGTAATGGACAGCGTCTCGGCTTCCAGTGCATCACCCATGTACAACTTGTAGGACTTGCGCAGCACGACGTAGGGTTTGCCGGTTTCTGCCGCAAGGGCGCACACCAACGGGATGCTCTTGGCCTCCGCGGTCACCAGCACTTCGAAGTTGACCGCCTCCAGCCGCTGAGCCAGCGCCTTGGAGCTGGCCTCGACCAGCGCGCTGTCTCCCAGGATATTGAGCACCGCGATTCGCAGGCCGGGCGCGACCTCAAACAACGGCAGGTGGCGAGTTAGCCCCGCGATCTCAACCGTGTGGCTTTCACGTTGCGTGGGCATACGACACTCCTAAGCTTGACAAAGCACCCGACATCCGTATAATTACTTCGATCGATATCGAAGTAATATGATGAATGACGAAATACAATTGACCGAGCTGCTTGGTTTCTTCAAGGCGCTTTCCGACGCCAATCGGCTCAAAATCGTCGGTCTGCTAGCCCAAAACGAGTATTCTGTGGAGCAGTTGGCCGCCATGCTCGACCTGGGCGCATCCACAGTCTCGCATCACCTCTCCCGGCTGGCCAAGGTTCAATTGGTAAGCGCTCGAGCCGATGGATATTATAGCGTTTACCGCCTGGAGCCCCGGGCCTTAGAGCAGATGGCCCGGCGGTTGCTGGCAAGCGATCAGCTTCCGGCGATGGCTGCCTCGGTCGACTTAAACGCATACGACCGGAAGGTGGTGAATGACTTCTCAAATCCCGACGGAAGCCTGAAGTCGATTCCCGCTCAGCACAAGAAACTGCTGGCGGTCCTGCGGAAACTGGTCGAGTCGTTTTCAGTCGATCGGCGGTACAGCGAGAAGGAAGTCAATCAGGTTCTCACCGGCTACCATCCAGATACCGCGGCCCACCGCCGCGAGCTGATCGGCGCCGGCCTCATGCAGCTCGAACACGGGCAGAACTGGCGGGCGGTTCCACCGCCCGCGCCAGCATGAATACACTTGGCGCGAGCTGAACCCAGCGCCCGGTCGGCTGCAGCAACGAATCGAGTGCCACCAGCAGGCCGGTCGGCAGCAACGTTTTCAACAGCCGCAGCCGGAAGAATGAGACACTGAGCTGGCGCTCCACCTCGAACCCTGCGCCGGCCATCCACTCCCGCACCGCCGACGGGTGGAAATCAAAATTCAGCACGGCAAACTCCACTGGCTGCCGATCAAACGGATTCCACTTCTGCGCCCGGAAGGCCCAGCGGACGATTGCCTTAAGGTTGCGCTTGTTGGCGAATTCCAGGATCAACCGGGCTCCGGCCGTGAGCGATCGACGCAGGCTGCGCAGCGCCAGCTTCGGGTCGGCCATATGATGGAAGGTACGGATCATGGTCGCCGCGTCGAACGTGCCATCGGAAAACGGCATCCGGTAGACGTCTGCCACGACATACTGGAGCTGGTCGGCCGCTCCTAGCCGCTCCCGCGCCTGTCGCAACTGCGTGATCGAGTAGTCCAGCAGCACGATCCGGTCGAATCCTTGGTAACGGGCAGTGTTCCGACCGGCTCCGGCGCCGACCTCCAGCAACAGCCGCCCGCCGCCGGTAAGCAGCTTGCGCAGCGCAGCCGCCTCCGCCCGATCCTCGTAGCTGCGCTCACCCTGATCCCAGAAACGATCCTGATAATCGGAGTCTTCGTAATCCAGCACCGGCGGCCATGAACGGTTCGTTCCGCCGTCCGGATCCAGCGTGCGGTGGGGATGCATTGTGATCGATCAGCCCTCGAACTTGGATTCTTCGATCATGCGCTGCAGATCGTCCGACGGCCTGGCTGCCGTCCGGCCGGACTCCGATCGCAGGAGCTGCTCGGCCGTTTCCAATTCGGATGCGCTGGCGCGCCGCACCACCGCCCACTTCCCGCAGTGCGGGCAGCGTTCCAGTTTTCCGACGATCAATCTCGGCGACAGCAGGGAACGGGAATACGGCTTTCGACAGCGCGGGCAGACCGCGCCGCCAGCCGCCCCGTACATTCCCGGCACAAACTTGCGCCGGCGCCCAAGCAGCACCGGTGCCAGGGTCCCGGCTCCGATCATCACCACCAGGACAATCACCAGCGGGACGGCGATCTTCCCCGCTGCTTGCCAGGAGTCCTCTGCGCTCACGAACTCGAAGCTGCGGACCGGGGTCCGGAGCTCGGCCCCGGATTGGCTTATGCCGATTGCCGCCAATTGATGTGCGCCGAGCGAGTAGTCCCCGGTGTGGAAGCGCAATTCGAAAGGCGGCTCGGACGCTTCTCCCGCGATCTGCCCGTCGATCAGAAACTGGACCCGCTCCAAGTCGATCGCCTGGTCGACCCCCAGCGTGAACTGGCCCTGAATCCGGCTGCCGGCGCGGAAGCCGAAGTTCCTGCGCACGGTAAGCTGAAACTCATTTGCCTCCTGTGCGCTGGCCGGGACCACCGGCCACAGCATCCCCGATGCAAGCAGTGTTGCCGCCACCACGACCAGGCTGAATCGGGCGCCCACCATCCTCATTTCCAACGGGTCAGGATCGTCTCACGCTGAAATAACTGCACGGCGAATGCAAGCAGCCCGATGTCGATTACGACCAAGGCAGCCGCCATCCACAGAATCAACTGCTCGTTGAGGAAGAACAAGCCGGCGATCTGTCCAAAGAACAGCGCCAGCAGCGGCAGGATCACCAGCATGGAGAGCTGCTCTGCTACCCGCGGGTCGTTGGCCCGAGAGGACACCATGACCGCAACGCTGACCGCCGCCCGTGCCAGCAGCGGACCGACCACCAGCACCGCGATGAGCCACAGCGGGTCCACCAAACGCTCCATCACCCCAGTCCCGACCCGCATGATCGCCGACCCGCCGAGGAAGACCGAGAAGGCGATCCAGGTGACGGCCACCGCCGGGATCACCGCCGCCAACGCCTTGCCGGCCAAGAGCTCGGCCGTGCTGACCGGCGTGGCCAGCAACGGCTCCAGCGTCCGGCGGGTTTTCTCACCGATGATGCTGTAGGCGGCGATGGTGATCGGAATCGCCAGCGGCATCAGCATGAAGAGCAGCAGGAATTGGCTGACGATGTAGTACTGAACGCAATCCGAGCCCTGCAGTTCCCCGCATTGCGCGCTGAATCCGGCCGGCATGTCGCTGCTTGCCAGATCTCCCAGATCCCCGGCAGAGTCTGTGAAATAAATGGTCGCCAGCGGAATCAAGGTCAGGATCAGGGGCAGGAATGCCACAGTGAAGAGCACGAAGCGGTTCTTGAAGACTTCGGACCACTCCTTTCGCAAGATTATCGCGACCCGTCTTCTCATGTTTGGCTATCCTTTGTCTGGTTGGTGCTCGCCAACCAGGTGCAGATACACGTCTTCCAGCGATCGACGTAGCTCACCGACGAATTGGATCTGGGCGCCACCTTGCACCAGCGCTGCGATCAATTGCGGGTTCTGCGTCTCGGGGTCCTCCAGCGTCACCAACAGCTTTGAATCGACCTCTTTGACCGATTTCACGAAGTCGAACGGCTCCAGAATGCGCGCGAACTCCGGTTTCATCGAGGCCAGGTGGAATACCACCGAGCGTCCAAACAGCTCCCGGCGCAGTGCGGCCGGCGAATCCAGCGCAAGCAAGCGCGTGCTCATTACGCCCACCCGATCGCACAAGCGGTCAGCCTCATCCAGGTTGTGGGTGCACAAGAAGATCGTGCGCCCTTCTCCCTTCAACCCTTCGATGAAGTCTCGCA
>CAZGCX010000014.1:12751-20443 GCA_964524585.1 uncultured Anaerolineaceae bacterium | reverse complement strand
CGATCTGAGGCGAGCGCTCGCGTTTCGCACCTAGACTACTCGCCCAGGATGTGTTTCTTGATGGTGTCCAACAGCGAGCCGCGGGTCACCGGCTTGGCCAGAAAGTCATTGGCTCCCAGGGCCATTCCTTCGGCCCGGTCCTCCGGCATTGACTTTGCGGTCAGGAAGACCACTGGCGGCGGATCCGGCATCTCGCTCTTCAGGGTGCGGAGCACGTCAAAGCCTGACATGTCGGGCATCATGATATCGAGCAGCACCAGGTCAAAGTCGCCGTTTCGAATCATGTTGAGCGATTCTTCGCCGCTGTTGGCCAGGTGAATGTCATAGCCGGCAGTTTTCAGCGTCAGGTCGATGAGATCCAGCGTATCGCGCTCGTCGTCGACAACCAGGATTCGAAGTGGATCTGCCATGTGGGGACCTAGAGGTTGGAAGAGCGAATTCTACTCTTGCGATCTGGACCGCGCAACGCGAGGCGTGGGGGACGGTCTGCGGAGGGTTGAACGCAAACTTGATGCTGGCCGGCCGGGGAGATCAACCTAGAGCAGCAGATGGACCGGGCTCTCGACGTTGGAGCGAAAGACCTGCAGCCAGCGTGCAACTTCCGCCCCATCCGTAATGCGGTGGTCTGCTGAGATCGTGACTTGCATTCGCTTGCCTGGAACCACCTGCCCCTCGCGCACAACCGGCTCGTCTCGCACGCTGCCCACTGCCAGGATGGCGGCTTCCGGAGGATTCACAATTGCCACGAAGTGGTCCACCTGGAACATCCCCAGGTTGGAGACGGTGAAGGTCGAGCCCTCAATGTCGTCTGGCCGCATGCGGCCCTGGCGGGCGCGCCCCACCAATTCGCGCAGTTCAGTCGAGAGCTGGGGGAGCGGCTTGCGATCGGCGTCCCGGGCGACGACTGTCAACAGGCCCTGCTCGAGCGCCACGGCTACGCCGATGTTGATTTCGCCGTGACGAACAATGCTGTCCCCGTCCAATGAGGCGTTCAAATTCGGAAACTCACGCAGCGCCATGGCAGCTGCCTTGACCAGGAAGTCGTTGACCGAAAACTTGGCATCCTCTGGCATGCGCGTGTTGAGCTCACTGCGCAGCGCCACCAGCGGCGCGGCGTCCAGATCGGCGGTGACGTAGAAGTGGGGCACGTTCTGTTTGGAGGCGGTCATGCGGCGGCCAATCGTCGCCCGCAGCCGAGTGAGAGCTACCCGTTCGGTCTCCAGAGCGGGCGCCATCGAGGGCTGCGCGGCGGCAGGAGCACCTTCCAGCGCCGCCTCGACATCCGCCTTGACGATCCGGCCCTGTGGGCCAGTGCCCTGCATGCGACTCAAATCGAGGTCGTTTTGGTCAGCCAGCCGCCTGGCCACCGGAGAGGCTCGCACGCCGCCTGGCAAGTGGCCATCTCCATTGGAAGTCGCAACGGTCGGTGGAGCGGCCGCGGTGCGTTTGACGCCGTCGGCGGAGGTGACTTGAGCCTCAGGTACAGGCGCAGGCGACATGGCTTCGACCGCGGCCTTGCCTTCGGGAGCCGCGGCGAGCGTTTTGCCACCGGTCAGTTTGTCTAGATCGACCAGTTCGTCGGCGCCGCCGATCACGGCAATCGGGTTTCCCACTGGAACGCTGGTGTTCTCCGCTACCAGGTGCTTGCGCACCACACCGTCCTCATCCGACTCGACCTCAATCGTTGCCTTATCGGTCTCGATTTCGGCCAGTACCTCGCCCTTGGACACCGATTCGCCTTCGCCCTTGACCCAGCGGACCAGCAGGCCTTCGGCCATATCGAAACCTAGTTTGGGCATGTTGACAATCGTCGCCATCAGAGGACTTCCCGCACCGCCTTCACGATGCTCTCGACCTGCGGCAGCGCCATTTGTTCCAGAGCCTGGTTGTAGGGGAGGGGCACCTCGGCCTGCGCCACCCGCTTGATCGGCGCGTCGAAGTAGTCAAATGCCTGTTCGTAGAGACGGCTGGCGACCTCGGAGCCTACGCCATATGACCCCCAGCCCTCTTCCACAATCACCGCCCGATTCGTTCGGCGCAGCGATTCCACCGCAGGGCCGACGTCCAGCGGACGCAGCGAGCGTAAGTCCACCACCTCGATCTCGACCCCCTCGGCCGAAAGCTGCTCCGCCGCCTGGAGCGTCAGCTGCAGGCCCTTGGAATAGCTGATCACCGTTGCGTCGCTGCCCTGGCGCTGGATCTTCGCAACGCCGATCGGTACCTGGTAGTCCTCTTCCGGTACCTCACCTTTGGCCTGGTAGAGCGTGGCGTGCTCGATGAACATCACCGGATCGTCGCCTCGGATGGCGGACTTCAGCAGTCCCTTGGCGTCGTACGGCGTGCCGGGAGCGACCACCTTCAATCCGGGGAAGTGGGCAAAGACCGCATCCGGCGTCTGTGAATGGGTGGCCCCCAACTGCCGGCCGCCGCCCCCCACCGCACGGATGACAATCGGAACAGTGAATTGACCACCAAACATTGACCGGAGCTTCGCCGCACCGTTCACGATCTGATCCATCGCCAGGAATGCGAAGTTGATGGTCATCAGCTCGGCAATCGGGCGCAGGCCCGCCATCGCCGCGCCGTTGGCGGCGCCGACGATCACGCCCTCAGCGATCGGGGTGTCGCGCACCCGCTCGGCGCCGAAGTGGTCATAGAAACCGCGCGTCACGGCGTAGGTGCCGCCCCACAGGCCGACTTCTTCGCCCATGATGATGACCCGCTGATCGTTTTCCATCTCCTCCCAAAGCGCCTGGGAGATGGCTTCTCTCATTGTGATCTCGGCCATTTATTGATCCGTATAGATGTCTTCGAACAGCGCCTCCGGACCTGGATCCGGGCTGTTCTCGGCAAATTCGACTGCGTCGGCGATCTGTTGCTCGACCTCCGCTTCTTGCCCATCGAGCGTCGCCTCATCGAAGGCTCCGCCGTCTACCAGGTAGCGACGGAAGATGCCGATCGGATCATCTTCCTGCCACTTCTCCACCTCATCGCTCTGGCGATATCGCTCCGGATCGCCCATGGAGTGTCCGCGATAGCGGTAGGTCACGAACTCCAGGAAATACGGCGTGCCTTGTGAGCGCACGTAATCCAGCGCATCGGCGGCAGCCTGGTGGACTTCGACGACGTTCATTCCGTTAGCCCGTGAGTTCGGCATGCGGTAGCCCTCGGCCTTCTGGCGAATCTCTTGGACCGCCGAGGCGCGCTCGACCGCGGTGCCCATGCCGTACTGATTGTTCTCGCAGACCCAGAGGACCGGCAGGTCCCAGACCATCGAAAGGTTGAGAGCTTCGTGGAAGTAGCCGATGTTGGTAGCGCCATCGCCGAACATGCAGATGGTGACCGCATCTTTTGCGCCATTTAGCTTGTCGGCGAGCGCCATACCGGCAGCCAGCGGAAGATGGGCGCCGACGATAGCGTGGCCGCCCCAGAAGTTCAGCCGGACGTCGGCCAGATGCATCGAGCCGCCTTTACCTTTCGAGATCCCGGTCGACTTGCCCAGCAGTTCTGCCATGACGGCTCGGGCATCGATTCCGCAGGCGATGGCCACACCGTGATCACGGTAGGCTGTAATCACTCGGTCCTGGGGCTGGCGAGCCGAAATCAATCCGGAGGCCACCGCTTCCTGCCCGATATACAGGTGCAAGAAGCCGCCGATCTTTCCCTGCTGATATAGGCGGGCTGCTTCTTCTTCGAGCCGCCGCACCAGCACCATCTCGTGATATAGACGAAGCAGTTCCTGCTCGTCCATCAGCTCACCCTTGGTCTCAATCTCAGCTTGTGCCATGGCGAAGTCCTTACGTTGAGCTAAACCCACGCACCTTTGGCGAGTTGCGTAGAAAGCCCCGGCGCACCGGGGCGGCCGTGATTATATCAGAGCGCCTATGGCGACGCCGTGGTACCGTAGGCGCGTAGGTCGAATTCCGCACTCGCCGGGTCGATCGCCTGCTCCAACGGAAGTTCAAGCACGAAATCTCGCTGCTCACCGGGACCGAGCGACCCGGTCATCACGGTCCAACCGGCGGTCCACAGTTCGCCGTTCAAGTTCCGGACCTCGGCCAGCACGGCGGGGATATCCAGCGAGCGCGATTGTTGGTTGGTGACCGTCCCACGCAGGAACAGCGCCGAACCGACTGAGTGGAAGACCTCGACAGTGACCGCCAATGGCACGGCGGTGGCGTCGGTCGCAACACTTTCCACCCGGGCCTCGACCCGCAAGTCCTCCATTGTGACCGCATCGGCCCGCAGATCGAAGCCGGGAAAGTCGGTGGCCGAGAAAGAGAGCTGTTCGCCGGGGCCGAGTGCCACCGGCGCATCGAGCCCGGTCAACGTCAACAACCGGTCGCCTTCCCAGAGCGTCAGCAGCAGCCGAGCAACCTGCGGCTCCCCGGCCGGATTGTGCAGCTGGCCCAAGACAAAAGGCGCACCCTGGGGCGTGAAGCGGAGATCCGGCTCACCGAGCAACTCGATCGCGCCGGCCCTGTCGCCGGTCTCCGCCGAGGCCACTGCTTCCCACCGGGCATGGCCCGGGTTGTGAGCGGCGACGGCAAGGAACGGAACGCGCTCCCCACCGGCCAGCAAGCTCGGGCCATAGCGCAAGTTTGCCCGCGCGCTCGGCTGCCCGTTCGGATCAATCGCCACCAGGCTCAGCGACTGCAGTCGAGCCGGCACTGGATCGGGATTGCTGACCAGCCCCAGGATCGCCAGCTCACCCTGGGCGGTGATGAACTGGTCGCCGATCTCAACTGCCAGCTCCACAGTTGATCCGGCCCCGGCCGATTCCGGGCTGGCGGTTGCCGCCGCCGGCAGCGGGGTTGGCGCAAACGTCGGCCCGGCCGGGCGCGTTGGCTGATTTCCAGCCAAGGTCGCGGTTGGGGACGGTCCGCTGCATGCGCCGAGCGCCGCCAGAATCGGAAGGATGATGTAGCCGCGATTGTTCACTCTCAAGCGGCGTTGATTCTATTGAGTCTCTTCAGCTCAAGCCAGCTCGACCTCCGGCAGCAGTTCCATTGCAGCTTGAACCTGCGCTTCAGGGTAGTCGTAGTCCTCCAACTCGCCCTTCAAGTAGGCGTCGTAGGCGGCCAGGTCGAAGTGCCCATGCCCGGAGAGGTTGAAGGCGATCGTCTGCCCTTTCCCCTCTGCCTTACAGCGCAACGCCTCGTCGATCGCGACTTTGACCGCATGGGCCGACTCTGGGGCGGGGATGATTCCCTCGGCGCGGGCGAAGCGTACCGCTGCCTCGAACACCGGCAGCTGCGAGACCGCGGTGGCCTCGATGATCCCTTTGTCGTACAAGGCGCAGACGATGGGCGCCATTCCGTGGTACCGGAGGCCGCCGGCGTGTATCGGAGCCGGAATGAAGCTGTGGCCCAGAGTGAACATCTTGGCGATCGGAGCCGCCTGTGCCGCGTCACCGTAATCGAAGGCGTACAGGCCCTTCGTTAGGCTGGGCGAAGCGCTCGGCTCGACTGCGATTACCCTGGTCTGCTTGCCATCCACCAGCTTATCCCGCACGAACGGCAGCACCAACCCGGAGAAGTTGCTGCCGCCGCCAATGCAGCCGATCAGGATATCCGGCTCATCGTCGGCCAGCTCGAATTGCTGCTTGGCCTCCAGGCCAATCACCGTCTGGTGCATCAACACGTGATTGAGCACACTGCCCAACGAGTAGTTAGTATCGTCGTGTGTGCCGGCCTCAAACACCGCCTCGCTGATCGCGATCCCCAGTGATCCTGGATGCTGCGGGTCGGCCTGCAAGAAAGCCTGCCCCATCGGCGTTGAAGCGTTGGGACTTGGCACGACCTCCGCGCCGTAGGTCTCCATCATGATCCGGCGGTAGGGTTTCTGGTCGTACGAAACTCGCACCATGTACACCTTGCAGTCCAGCCCGATCAACGAGCAGGCAAAGGAAAGGGCGCTGCCCCACTGGCCGGCGCCGGTTTCGGTTGATAGTCGCTTGAGACCGGCCTCTTTGGCGTAAAACGCCTGTGGCACGGCGGTGTTGGGTTTGTGGCTGCCCGCAGGGCTGACGCCTTCGTATTTGTAGTAAATGTGAGCCGGGGTGTCGAGCACTTGCTCCAGCCTGCGGGCCCGGTAGAGTGGAGTCGGCCGCCACATGCCGTAGATCTCGCGCACCGGATCCGGGATCTCGATCTCGCGCTCCTTGCTGAACTCCTGCTCGTTCAGCGCCGCAGCAAACAACGGCGGCGGCAGAATGGTCGGCTGCTTGGTCTCCGGGTGCAGGATTGGCGGCAGGTCGAACCCGAGATCGGCCTGGACGTTGTACCAGGCCCTCGGAATGTCCTGCTCTCCCAACAGGTACTTGTACTTCTCAACCATGGCTACTCCTCCTTTAGAGTTAGCGATCTGTGGCAACAACAAAACGGCGCCCGTCTCCGCATGGAGACGAGCGCCGGGACGCCCGCGGTACCACTCCGCTTAGGCTGGACAAAAAAAGCCCGCCGGTGATGCGACGGGGATCTGTTTGCCAGCCTCACTTTGCAGGCACGGTCACATGAGGACGATGCCTTCTGCCTTGATAACGGTGGCGACTCCGGCTCAGGCTACTGGCTCACATACGTGAGTGGTTCGCCTGGCGGCTCCAGGGCCCATTCAACTCCGCCGTACGTGCGAGGCTTGCACCAACCGCTCGCTCTCTGGGACGCCGTTGCGGTGCCTACTAGTCCCCTTCAACGCCTGCTCATATTGAATTGTCGAACGAGTATACGGGGCAGCTCGAAGGGTGTCAAGGTTGGCCCTCCGACCCGGCGATGCTTACCAGACCGCCGCGTTGGCAGCAGGGACCGGAATGTGGGTGTCCCGAACCTGGATCAGTGGATGCGCAAGCTACGGGTCAGATTGAGTCCGGAACTCGAGACCCCGCCCAGCATGAATTGGGCTTGGCGCAGTTCAACGTCGACGGCGTCGCGGTAGATCGCCAGAAAGGTCTGCTCGTCCAGCGGCAGTTGGACACCCGGGACCACTCCCTTGCCCTCAATGTGAATCATCCCCTCGGGATCGACTGCCCGCCCGATGGTGATGCGGACAGTGACTCCTTCCGGCATGTTGAAGTCCTCCACGCTGCCGCCGAGCCCGGCGGTCGGGTACAGGCCGACCGACTGGGCCCGTTGCTGTAGCGTCATGTCGTAGGCGAAGAATTCGCAGGCACTGGCGCAGCTCGGCCCCAGAATCATGACAATCGGACTGTGGTAGCGCAGATCCGGAGGCGGGGGGATCATCTCGCCTTGCTCGGTTGGATCAATGAAGAACTCGCCGGTTGATTGGTTGTATCTTCCGGTGTTCCCGGTGGGGAGCTCCTCATCGAAGAAGTAGGCTGCCATCTGGCGAGCCAGGTAGCCGCTGCCACCGCCGTTCTGACGCAGATCGATAATCAAACCGCTGACCCCCTGCTCGTTCAGGTCGCGCATCATGCGTTCCCAGAGCTGGATCGTCAGCAACTCATTGTCGAAGAAGTCCAGCACCTGGACATAGCCGAGACCCGACCCCAGCACACTGAATTCGATCGGCAATTCGAAACCGGTGAGCTGAACCCCCGGGGCTTCGAAGAAGTAACTGTCGAGTTCGAATTCAGCCACCAGCGTGGCCTCCGCCGGCTGGGCGCCCGGATTCTGATATCGAATCTCGACCGAGGTTCCCAGTGGGAATCGCAGGGCCTGGCGCAGCTGCTCAAGC
>CAZGCX010000014.1:0-12741 GCA_964524585.1 uncultured Anaerolineaceae bacterium | reverse complement strand
CAGCGTGTGCTGCGTGCTGAAGGGAGACGACCACGGCAGAATTCCGGCCACGAACTCACGTGCAGGGGTACCGTCGACAGTCAACAGCTCAGCGCCGAACTCGATCCCGGCCAATTGCGCCGGGCTACCGTCAGCTACAAAGCCAACCAGGATGCGCTGGTCCGACAGCTGTACGATCGCCAATCCCAGGCCTCCGCTGACCTCATTCCGGAACTGGTCCAGCAGCAAACTGATATCCATGTTGACGTGCCCATCTGGGATGGACCACAAGAAGTCGCGTAGGGCCAGGGCGTAGGCCTGAGGGTTCCGGAGCTGCTCCGCCCGCTCGAACTGGGGGCGGAACTGCCGCCCCAGGGCCGGCCAATCCAACTGCTTGTACTCGGTGAAGGCGTACTCGGTTCGGAACTTCTCCAGCATGGCATCAAAGGCCGCGGTGTAGCTGAGCTGGGAGAAGTCATCCAGCGCGCTGCTCTCCGGCTCGAGCAGCTCGATCTGAGGTTCCCGCGATCGGTCGAATACGAACGGGTCATGGTCCAGGTCGACCAAGGTCCAGCCGGACGGCAGCTGGACGATCGGGTCGTCGTCGGTGAACAGACGCCCATCGTCCCCAAACCCGCTGGGAAAACCCTGACTTGTGTCCGGTGCGTAGGCCAGCAATTTGCCGCCCACGACCTCCAGGTAGCTGGCCGGGTCATCGCTCACCCGGGTCGAGGCGTAGGCGCTGGACCAGCCGCCCCCGCCCTGGTCCCGGCGCTCCAGGTACGGATCGCCCCAGGTATTGGTCCAGTAGGCGATGGCGTACACCATGACGCCCGAATCGGTTTGTCCGTCGTGGTCAACGTCCCGCAGCGTGCCACCCGGTTCCACCGGTAGTTCCAGGCTGTAGCTAAAGGGCGAGCTGAAGAAATCGGAGGTGATCTGCCCCAGAACCTGGGATGCGGGTGGAAAGACAAAGCCTCGATCCCGCACCACGAAGCCGCCCTGATCTTCCAATACGATCAGCGGCTCAGCCACGCCGGTGGTGAAAAAGGGATTGGTGTAGTTCACCTCGCCGGTAATGACCGCTGGCCCGCCTTCATCGTTGACAATCTCTGCGGCGGGGAACTGTCCGGGAGCGGTCGTCGCCGCAGGTCCAGGGGTCAAGGTGGGGGTTTCCGGCTCGACCCTAGAGGAAAACAGGCAAGCCGTACCGCCCAATGCCAGCGCGCCAATCGCCAGCAGCAGGCCGCGGATCGCGCTCGTATTCTGCAACTTCATTCTTACCGCCTTGAAGGATTCAGTAAACGGGTTGGGTGTGGTCGACCTGCTCGACCCAGGCATTGATGCCGCCTCGCAAATTCTTGAGCTTGCGAAAACCGGCTCCGGCCAACAGTTCTAAGGCGCGTGCCGACCGGGCGCCCGACTTGCAAAACAGGACGATTTCTTCAGCGCTATCCAGCTCGTGCATGCGGGCGGCCAACGAGCCCAATGGAATCAGCTCGGCGCCTTCAATTTGCGAGATTTGGAGTTCATGCGGCTCCCGCACGTCGATCAGTCGAATCTGACCGAGCCGCTGGGCAAGTTCGACCGGCTCGATTTCCCATTGGCTGGCTAAGCGGGACTCGTCACGATCATGCCCGGGGACTCCGCAGAATTCCTCGTAGTCGACCAGCTCGGCAACGTCTGCATTCTCCGAGCACACCCGGCAGTCGGGGTTCTTCTTCAGCTTGAGCTCTTGAAAGCTCATCTCAAGCGCATCGAACAGCAGCAGGCGCCCGATCATCGGGTCGCCAATCCCCAGCAGCAGCTTGAGCGCCTCGCTGGCCTGCAATGCGCCGATCGTGCCCGGCAGCACGCCGAAGACCCCGCCCTCGGCGCACGATGGCACGAGCCCGGGTGGCGGCGGTTCCGGGAACAAGCAGCGGTAGCACGGGCCGTGCTCGGCCCAGAAAACGCTGAGCTGGCCCTCGAAGCGGAAGATCGAGCCGTAGACGTTTGGCTTGCCAGTGAGCACACACAGGTCGTTGACCAGGTAGCGAGTCGGAAAATTATCAGTGCCGTCGATGATCACCTGATACGGCTCAGCGATCCGAAAGGCATTTTCCGAGGTGAACGGCTCGTCGTAGACGTCCACTTGAACCTCGGGATTGATGTCGTTCACCCGAGCTTGCGCCGAGAGCACCTTGCGCTGGCCGATGGTGGAGGTGCCGTGCAGCACCTGGCGTTGGAGATTGCTGAAGTCAACCACGTCGTAGTCGACCAGCCCAATGCGTCCGACTCCGGCCGCTGCCAGGTACATGGCGACCGGCGATCCGAGGCCGCCGGTTCCAATGACCAACGCCGACGACGACTTCAGCCGCGCCTGGCCCTCGAGCCCGACCTCTGGCATCAACAGGTGCCGGGAGTAACGCAGGACTTCCTGATTCGACAACGGGGAGCCATTGGATGAGAGTGGTTGGTGCATGGCGGCCTTCCTTATCACAGCCCGGCCACCAGTCCCAAGTGCTCGAGGACTGGGCCGATCACGAGTCGATTCTACTTGCTAGTGTCTGCTCAGGCTGTTCCACCATCGGTGGGAACTCGTTGATGGCAGCCAGTTGACTGAGCAGTTTCGGGGCGCGCGCCACCCCATGATTCACCCCACGCGGCCGCCCGTTGGCGTCAATGACAAAGGTCGTCGGAAGTGAGAGTACCCCCCACGCATCGGTAAGGTCGGGGCGCTCCAGAGCCTGCACTTTGACGATCTGTAGCCGGTCGCCAAATGCCGCCGCCAGCTCATGCAGTGCCGGATCCTGGACATGGACGCACGGCGCGCAGCCCGGGTCAGTGAAGTACAACACTCCCGGCCTGCTGGGTACCCAGTGTTCGAGCCCCAAGCCGGCCGCTGCCCGGCGCCGCATGATTGCCCACGAATAGGTATGGTAGGCCAGCAGGCTGAATCCGATCAGCACCAGCGCGATCAGCAATCGGTCAGCCATCAGCGGCCAACCCGCGAGCGCCAGCTCAGACCGGAGAGCCAGTTCCGCTGCCCGCTGTCTCTGGTCAAGGTTCCTGCTCTGGCTTCGATGGCCGTTGCCCGGGGATTACGCCAGCGGGAGGGGCCTTCGTGAACCCCGGTGCGCCGAGCCGGTTGAGCCAGTAGTAGACGGCGCATCCCACGCAGAATCCGCCGAACAAGTTCAATGCGGTCAGCCCCATCACGATCCAGGTCAGCGTCCAGCCGGCCAACGCTGCGCCGCTTGCGAATGCCAGGCTGGCCGCGGTCAGGAAGGTTGCACCAACCCCGAGCGAGAAGCGGTGGGGTTCCGGATTGTCGGGAATCAGGTCCGGGCCAACCCATCCCAAGCGGCGAAGAGCCCGATAAACGCCGACCAGGTCGGGACGGCCGCGTAAGGTGCCAACCCACATGAACAGCCCGACTGCTGCCACTAACCACGGCTGGTCAACGATGAACGCTGCCAACAACAGACCCAACCGGGCCGCCATGCTGGTCTGCATCGCGCTGTGGTCCACCGCTTTCAGCGGCTCCCCGTCTCCGCCAGCAATGCTCGGCAGGATCATCAGCTTGTCGCCGGTGCCAATTGGCGTCTGGCTGCCACCCAGCGTCCGGATATCGACCTCATTGATGAACAGGTTTACATAGGGGCGAAGTTCGCCTGAATTGTCGAACAGGTGCGGCGCCAGCCCGGGGTAGCGGTCTGCAAGCTCCTGCAGCGCCGCAGCGACCGTAGTGGCTCCGACCTCGAGTTGCTCCTGGCCATCGGTGTAGCTGCGGAGCGCGGTAGGGATTCGGATTTCACTCATGTTGTCTCCTGATCGAGCTCTAACGTCAGCTCGCTCATTTGCTCGTGGTCTTCCTTCAGCATCCAGGCCCGGGAAATCTTCGCCCGGCCGCCGCGAACACCGACGATCAGATAGAAATACCACGGCACGGCCATTTCGACGTCGAACTGCGATGGTTGGGGTGGGTGATCGGGATGCGAGTGAAAGATGCCGAGGATCTGTTGACCGAGTTGGTCGGCCAGCAGCTCGGCGTCCAGCATCTCCTTTGCCTCGATGAGATACCGTCGCTCACGCTGGCCCGATTCGAATTGGTTGGAAAGCGGCAGCACGGTGCGCACTTGGCGTGTTTGCTGGTCGACCGCTCCGAGCAGCAGTCCGACCGCCTCCTCCGGGTAGTGGGCCTCGGCGTGCGCGTGGATCTCTGCCATCAAGTTGGCAGGAATCTTGAGTTTCACTCCGTGCTCCACAAAGCTTGGTCCATGTACTTCAGGCCCGAATCCGGAAAAACGACCACGATTACACCCTCGGTCAGGCCGGCGGCCAGCTGGACAGCGGCCACTGCAGCCGCCGCCGATGATGGGCCCACCAGCAGGCCCCGCTGACGCGCCAGGCGGTGCATCATGGCATAGGCGTCTTCCGTCGCAACGCTCAGCATCTGATCGGGCAGCTGCGGATCGAAGATCTCCGGGATCTCGCTGGAGGCCAGGTGTTTCAGGCCCTCCAACCCGTGCATCGGACTTTCGGGTTGGAAGCCAACGATGCTGACCTCCGGTATGTGCTCCTTGAGGAATCTCCCGGTTCCGACCAAGGTGCCGGTGGTCCCCAGCCCGGCCACCAGGTGAGTCATGCGCCCGCCGACCTCCAACGCCAGTTCGGGGCCGGTGGATTGGTAGTGGGCCATCCAGTTTGCGGGATTTGCGTACTGGTCTGCATAGAAAAAGCGGTCGGGGTCTTCCACCGCCAGCTCCCGCGCCGCGTGACGCGCGCCATCGGAGCCTTCCAACGGATCGGTCAGTGTGAACTCGGCGCCCAAAGCGTGCAACAGCGCCCTCCGCATCGAACTGGCGTTGGCGGGCAGCGTCAGATGAACCGGGATCTGCAGCGAAGCCGCCAGCGTCGCATAGGCGATGCCCATGTTGCCGGAGGTCGAATCGAGCAGAGTCCGTCCGTCGCCCAGCTCACCCGCTTCCAGCGCGGCGCGAATGATTGCCGCCGCTGGCCGGTCCTTGACCGAGCCGCTGGGGTTGTGCCACTCCGCCTTGGCGTAGATTTCAATCCCATCGTGCGCTAGGCCGCGCAGCCAGATCAGTGGGGTCTTCCCCACTTGGTCGAGCAGGCTGGAACTGGTGGTCTCAACAAAGGCGCTCATATTGCCTGTGACAAACAAAAAACGGCTCGCAACTGGTCCCGCTGATCATTTGCGGGGGCGAGCCATTCATCGTCCGTGAGAGGCAGTCGATGGAGTCCTGCGCTCCTAGTTCACCTCGGGCGGGATGGCATTTGCCCCCGCCAGTAACAAATGCAGTGCATCATTGGATTTTTCTCAGAAACATGAAGAATATTATCACTCGGCGGCGCTCAGCGTCAAGAGCGACCGGCGGAATCCGTCCGAGTTGACCACGACCACAGCCCCCGGAAGGTCGCTCCCGGGGGCGGGGCCCTCTGGGCGGCAGCCCTTCCGGTCAGCTGCTCTGCTACGCCGTGCTACGGTTTGACACGGCTTGGGACTCCAGTCATGGGGTACTTGACAGAATCACCTTGCTATAATGCCTCTACCGGGATAGCATGCTGCCTGCCATGACCAGGCAAGCCTCCCGTCGCTCCCCTGAAATGCAGTCAACTCCGGTCACCCGCCACCTGGCGGTGACCCTGGGGGTTGCGGCGCTGGTTGCAACGGTTTTGACGGCCTGGACGCCGGCCAGCCTGGATCCGGGCGAAATCGTAAGCGATCTAATGGCGGCGCTGGCTGGAGCACCGACCGAAGTGCCCAGCGAGCAGGGTGGGGCAGAAGAACCGGCAGGGCCCTATCCGGTCGGGATTGTGGCGGGACACTCTGGCCTTCATCCAGACAGCGGTCTGCCCGACCCCGGTGCGACCTGCACCGATGGGCTGACCGAAGCTTCGGTGAACGCCACGATCGCCGAACTGGCGGTGCAGGGGTTGCAGGCGGCCGGGGTGGAAACGGTGTTGTTAGAAGAGTGGGACTCGCGACTTGAAGGATTTCGCGGCGCCGCACTAGTTTCGATCCACACTGACTCGTGCGCACCGATTAACAACCTGGCCACTGGATACAAGGTGGCGGCCGCAGTCGAGACCACGGTGCCCGATCGGTCTCAGCGGCTGGTAGCTTGTATCGCCGACCGATACGGAAGAATGACGGGGCTGCGTTTTCACCCCAACAGTGTGACGCTCGATATGACTGAATACCACACCTTCTACGAGATCCACAGCCAGACCCCGGCAGCCATCATCGAGGTTGGGTTCTTGTTCTTGGATCGCGACTTTCTGACCCAACAGCCGGATCAAGCGGCGCGGGGCATCGCGGAAGGTTTGCTGTGCTTCGTCAATAACGAGCCCGCCTCTCTGCCGGCCGGTTCCACTCCTTGAGCACTGCCAACTCGCAGCACCAATTGGCCGCCCAGGCGATGGAGGCGGCCCGTGCCGCCCTCGCTCGTGGCGACCGGAACGCCGCGCGACGCGCCGCCAGGCAGGCGACCTCGCTGCAGCCGCACTCTGAACAGGCCTGGCTGTACCTGGCGGCGGCCTCCGAACCGCGCGCCGGGCTGGCCTACCTGGCCCGGGCGCTCGAGGTCAATCCGCGCAGCAAGGCTGCCCGCAAGGCGATCCGTTGGATGGTGCGACGGCTCCCAGCCAAGGACCGCCGCGCCGCGCTGCGCGAAGCGGACTTGCCGCCGATTCAGCCGCTGCCGCTGGAGGCCTTAAGCCCTCGGCGTTGGTTCTCACTGCGGATGGCCTTGCCGGCGGTGGTCATGGCGGCCGGAATCGGCGCCTGGTTGGGAGGCCAGCCGGCGGACGCACGGGAACCGCGCTCGGCTTCCGATCCGGTGGCCAAGGCCAGCCTGACGCCAACGCCGACCGATACCCCGACGCCGACCCCGACCCCCACCTACACTCCGACGCCCACTGCCACTTTCACGCCGTCGCCGACGCCCAGTCTGACGCCCCGTCCGGCGGTTTCCTGGGAGTACGCGTCCGATCCTTCGGAAATGGCCAATGAAGGCCGCTGGGTGGATGTCGACCTGAGCGATCAGCGGGTGGTGGCCTACGAGGGCGAGACTGCGGTACGCTCTTTTGTGGTGTCGACCGGAACCGTCTATCACCCGACGGTGACCGGTCAGTTCAAGATCTATGTCAAATACGCCTCCACTCCGATGTCCGGCCCCGGCTACTACCTCCCTGGCGTGCCCTGGACGATGTACTTTTACAAGGGGTACGCGCTGCACGGAACCTATTGGCACAGCAATTTCGGCACCCCGATGAGCCACGGCTGTGTCAATCTGACTATCGCAGACTCGGAATGGCTCTATAATTTCGCCGCCGTCGGGACCCTGGTCAACGTTCACCCTTAGCCATTTGACCGTTTAGGTCAGACTGCGACGTTTCGGCCAATTGCTCGCGGGTGCGCCGGGCACAGCTCAAGCGCCGCTGCAATCGCCCTTTTCCCGCAAGGCATCGCATGCTTGTGCCTTATTGGGTGCGGGGAAGCGGGGTACAACCCAAACACGGCCGCAAGGATGCACCCTCTGTGGGGCTCGCGCGGTCCAGATCTTGCAAAACGTCTTCAGGAAAGGGGAAGTCCTCGCGACGTATGCCAGACGGATTCGAACTCGCTGATTCGCTTTCTCGCCGCGACTTCCTGCGTCTGTCCAGCACGACGCTGCTGTCGCTGGGCCTGCCGGTGCGGTGGACCAGAGCGGCAGCCGAAGCCGACCTCGGCACCCTGGGCCGTGTGCTCGATCCCACGCTTGACCTCTTCAGCCAGCCGTCGTTCGCCAGTGAGAAGCGTAAGACCCTGTGGCGGGACGACCTGTTTGAGATCGCGGCCGCCTGGGTTGGCGATCCGGCACCGGAACACAATCGGGTCTGGTATGAGGTGAAGGGGCTGGGTTTCGCCCATTCTTCCGCGGTCCAGCCGGTGCGAGAGCAACTCAACCAGCCGCTGGAACGAATCCCCAACGGTGGGGTCCTGACCGAAGTCACAGTGCCCTATGTCGATGCACACTGGCGGCCGCGTGACGACAGCGATCTGGCCTACCGTTTCTATTACGGCTCGACTTTTTGGATCACCGGAGTCAGCCAGGACGTGAAGCTGCAGAAGTGGTACCGGGTGCTGGACGACAAGTACGCTTACGTCTATTACGCGCCGGCAACCGCCTTTCGGCCGATTCCGAACTCGGAGCTGATTCCGCTCTCACCCGAAGTTCCCAACTCGGAGAAGCGAATCGCAGTGGATCTGGACAATCAGTGGGTGCGCTGCTATGAGGGCGAGGTGCAGGTATTCTCGACCAAGGTATCGACTGGCCGCAAATTTGGCGAGGACTTCTACTGGACGCCGGAGGGCAATTTCGAGACGTTCCGCAAGCGACCTTCCCGCCACATGTCGGCCGGTAATCTAGCCAGTGGTTACGACGTCCCCGGAGTCCCCTGGGTGAGTTACATCAATGAGGAAGGTATCTCGTTCCACGGTACTTACTGGCACAACGATTTCGGCAATCCTCGCAGCCATGGCTGCATCAACATGACGATGCAGGCCTCCAAGTGGCTGTACCGCTGGACGCGTCCCATCGTTCCCCGCACCGAGCAGGAGGTGTGGAAGAGCCACGGCACCTCAGTGCGCGTGAGCTTCTAAGCCACGACCCACATGGCAAAGCAGGCGCTCTTCGCTGGACTCGTCACCGACCGAAGTGGCGGGCCGGTCGACGTTGCCTACATCGGAGGCGAACCGTTCTACGTCGTGGATGACAACGGCTTCAAGCGGCATATTGAGAGTGAATTCGTCGACCGGCAGGTGCTGGACCACTTCGCCGACTTCATTCGGGGCCACGAGGATCTGATCAGCGAAGGCACTATGCAGGCCATTGGCCAGGCAGACATCTTCACCAAGGCCATCATCGACAAATCGCTGGAGAACCTCGACAAGCAGTTTGACAATCTGATCGAAAGTGGGCTCCCAGAAGACGTTCGGGCCTGGATGGGAATGCTCGGCTTTCGGGTGAGCATCGATCTCCACGGCAACGTGGTTGAGATCGTGCAGCCGGCCGGACCGCCTGAAGAATCCGACTGACCCGACCGGCCGCGTAGTAGAATCGTGGACAATAAGGGGTAACGATGCCACTTTCTGAATACATCGTCGATGTGGACGAGGCTGGGTTCGAGAGCCAGGTGGTCCTCAAATCCTACGAGCTCCCGGTGGTCGTGGACTTTTGGGCGGAATGGTGTTCGCCATGTAAGTACCTGAGCCCAGTTCTGGAGCGCCAGGCGATCGAGGCCGGGGGGTCGTTCGTCTTGGCCAAGGTCAATGTGGACGACAGCCCCAACCTCTCGATTCGCTTTGGGGTTCAGGGCATCCCGGCCGTCAAGGCTTTTCTGGACGGGGAAGTCAAGGCCGAATTCGTTGGAGCGCAGCCGGAGAGTGTCGTGCGCCGGTTCCTGGATGCGATTGTTCCCAGCAAGTCCGATCAGGCCGTGAGTGAAGCGATGAGCCTGCTCGGCACCCGGCACTTCCCGCAGGCGGAGGAAGCGTTCCGGGAAGTGCTGGAGCAGGACGAGACCAACGCCAATGCGGCGCTGGGCCTGGTCGAGAGCCTGCTGATGCAGGGAGACGGACCGGAGGCGATGCGGGTTCTGAACGATTTCCCGCCCGGAACCGCCTGGGCCAAGGCCGAGAAGTACAAACCATTGGCCAAACTGCTGGTTGAAGTTGAAGAGCTGGATCCAGACGAAGAAGAGGGACCGTTGGAAGCCAGCCTGCACCAATCGGCCCGCTTGATTGCGCGGGGCAACCTGCCGGCTGCAATGGACGGACTGCTCGGGATCCTGCGGGAAGATAAATCCTTCCGTCGGCCCCAGTTACAGCAGGTAATCTTGGCGCTATTTGCTCTGTTGGGCGATGACGACCCGACCACCCGCAAATATCGCAACGAATTGGCCTCCGTGCTGTTCTAAACCAGAAGCGAATGAACGCCGGGGCCGGGCGCCACGCTCGGCCCCGATTTTTGTGTCAGGCCTATGAGATCAATCAGTCGACCCGCAAACGGACCCTCGGGCGTCACGCTGAGCCGCGAACTCGATCTCTTCACCGTAACCATGATCGGTGTGGGCGGCATGATTGGCGCTGGCATCTTCGTGTTGACCGGGATTGCGGCCGGGGTGGCCGGCCCGGCGCTTGTGCTGGTGTTCTTATTGAATGGCCTGGTGACCACGCTGACTGCCATGTCCTATGCCGAATTGGGGTCGGTCTTCCCCGGCGCCGGAGGTGGCTACCTCTTCATCAAGGAAGCGCTGGGCGGCACCGCCGGGTTCTTGGCCGGCTGGATGAGCTGGTTCGCGCAGGCAGTGGCCGGGAGCCTGTACGCCTTGGCCTTTGGCCGCTTTGGAGCCGAATTGATCGATATGGCCGGGCTTCCGACCTTTGGCCTGTCTGTCGAACAGCTCTCGCTGGGGCTGATGACGCTGATCATCCTGGTGTTCATCGTGATCAACTATCGGGGGGCCGCCGAAACCGCCAAAGCAGGCAATGTGCTCACTGTCACCAAGTTGGCCATCCTGGTCGTTCTGGTGGGTTTTGGACTACTGGCCATGTCCCGCTCGACGGACTGGCAGACCCGCTTCACAACAGGCTTCCTCCCGAACGGTACGCTGAGCATCTTCGTGGCGATGGGGTTCACATTTATCGCCTTCGAAGGCTATGAGATCATCGCCCAATCGGGTGAGGAAGTGATCGATCCGAAGCGCAACATCCCGCGCGCGATCTTTGCTTCCATCGCCGTGGCCGTGGTGATCTACGTCGCAGTCGGAACGGTGGCGATCGGAGCCACCGAGCCACCGCCGGGGCTGAAGGCCTACGAATATCTGGGGCAACAAGGCGAACTGGCGATCATTGAGGTGGCCGCACAGACCTTCCCCTTCGGTATTGGCGCAGTGGTCCTGCTGCTCAGCGGCCTGGCGTCGACCACTTCGGCACTCAACGCCACCACCTACGCCTCCTCCCGGGTCTCATTCGCTATGGGGCGTGAAAACAACTTGCCGGCCTTCTTCGCCAAGGTGCATCCGGTGCGCCACACACCGTATTGGGCAGTGGTCTGTACTGGGGTGCTGATGATCATCATGGCCTGGACCCTGCCGATTCAGGACGTCGCATCCGCGGCCAGCATCATGTTCTTGTTGCTGTTTTTGCAGGTCAATCTGGCGCTGCTGTACCTGCGCCGGAGCCGGCCCGAGCTTGAGCGTGGGTTCCGGGTTCCGTGGGTCCCGTTGCTTCCGGTGTTGGCCATTCTGAGCAACGGACTGCTGGCGATCAACGTCTTCCAGTTCAGCTCGATTGCCTGGTACTTCGTGATCGGCTGGACCCTGATTGGGGCGCTGGCTTACTTCGGATACTTCTCGAGGATCGAGGAGATGGAAAGGCCCACCGAGATCCTGCACGAAGAAGTACTCGTCAGCCACGACTTTTCGGTACTGATCCCGATCGAGAACAAGGATCAGGCGCGCATCTTGGGGAAGATCGGCGCCATCATCGCCTCGGATCGCGGCGGTGAAGTGCTGGCGCTGAATGTGGTCAACGTGCCACCGCAAATGACGCTGGGCGACGGCCGCTTGTTCTTGAAAGAGGGCCGAGCCTTCCTGGATGAGGCCATATTGCAGGCCAAGCAATACGAAGTCCCGGTTCACACCATTATCCGGCTCGGTCGCAGCGTCGCTGGCGCAGTTCGAATGACCGCGCTGGAGAATGCCTCAGATCTGATTGTGCTTGGCTGGCCCGGTTACACCAACAGTGCTGGCAAGCTCTTCGGTTCGGTGATTGATCCGATCGTCGACAACCCTCCCACCGATGTGGTGATCACCCGCTATCGCCAATGGCGGCCGCTGCGCAGAATCCTGCTCCCCGTCTCGGGCGGCCCCAACAGCCGGCGGGCCGCGAAATTGGCGGTCACCATGGCGAAAGCCGGTCGGTCTGAGCCAATCCAATTGACCGCCCTGCATGTGCTGCCTGTCGGAAGTAACCACCGCAACCGAATTCGGGGACAACGGGCGCTCGATGACAGCGTCGATGGACTCGACTATCCTGAGCTTGAACTGCGCATGGTCGAGGCCATGGATGTCGTTCAGGCGACACTGGACGCCGCGGAGGGCTACGATCTCATCGTGATCGGAGCGACCGAGGAACCGTTGTTCCGCAACTTCTTGGTTGGCACGCTGGCCGAACGGATCGCCCGCCGCGCAAAGGTCACGGTCATGATGGTGAAACGGCGGAGCAGCCCGCTGCACTCTTTTGTGCGCCAGACCCTGCTGGAACCCACCCAACCCAAACCGATCGATTGAATTCGCCGTAGCGGGCATGGTGCGCCCGGAAACTCACTTCCCCCGCACGCAAAACGGGGCGTCCGTCTGGACGCCCCGCTGGTTAACTGCTCTGATGCCGAGGCGTTATCAGTCCCCCGGTTCGCCGCTCGCTCCACCGCCGCCGGTGAGCACCAACGTACCCCAGGTGGTCGGGTTGGTCAGCGTGCGGGTGCTGACGGTCGAAACCATGGACTGCTGCACCGGGGCGCCGGCCAGATCGTCGTCGGAGACCGAGAGCGCGAACCCGAAGCGGTCGGCAGAGCTGGGCGCGATGCCGAACACCGACCACGGAATTCTGGCCTCGATGATGTACCCGCTGTCGGTCTTGGCCGATTTGAGCGTCACACCGGTCAGCAGCCCGCTGCTGCCAATTGGATACCAGCGCCACGCCGATGG
>CAZGCX010000013.1:3187-21952 GCA_964524585.1 uncultured Anaerolineaceae bacterium | reverse complement strand
GGCGCCTTCATCCTGGTGCACGTCGGCTCCCGGTTCCTGGGCGACAGCTTCCAGTTCGCCGGTGGGGCCGACGGCGCCTGGCAGCCCTTTGCCGGGGCGGTGGCCGGCCTGTGGAGTGGCTGGACGGCAGGTAGGATCGAATTCGCCGCGCACTTGTTCTGGTGGCTGGCGCTGGGCACGATCCTGGGCTTCATGCCCTACTTCCCCCATTCGAAGCACATCCACCTGTTCTTCGCCCCAATCAACTTCCTGCTGCATCCGGAGCGGCGCTCCATGGGGGCGCTGGATCCGCTGGACTTTGAGGACGAGTCGCAGGAGCAGTTCGGCGTTGAACGCCTGGAGCAGCTCTCCTACAAGGGGCTGCTGGACGCCTATGCCTGCATCATGTGCAATCGCTGCCAGGAGGCCTGCCCGGCCTACGAGACCGGAAAAGTCCTGTCGCCGGCGGCCCTGGAGATCAACAAGCGCTACTTCCTCAATCAAGAAGGGGCCGCCCTGGCGGACGGGCAGCCCAGCAGTCAGTCGCTGCTGGAGTTCGCCATCACACCCGAAGCGGTTTGGGCCTGCACCGCCTGCGGAGCATGTGTCGAAGCCTGCCCGGTGGGGAACGAGCCGATGCGCGACATCCTGGAGATCCGGCGGCACCTGGTGCTAACGGAGAATGAGTTCCCTGAACAGCTGCAGGCCGCCTATCGCGGAATGGAGCGGGCAGCCAACCCCTGGAACATCGCCCCGGAGGAGCGTCTGAAGTGGGCGGACGGACTGGCGGTTCCGACGGTGGCCGACAATCCACATCCCGAGATTCTGTGGTGGGTCGGTTGCGCGCCAGCCACCGACTCCCGCGCACAGCAGACCGCCCGTTCCTTCGCCAAGGTGCTGAATGCCGCTGGAGTGCACTATGCAGTTCTGGGTACGCAGGAGCGATGCACCGGCGATGCGGCCCGCCGCTCGGGCAACGAGTACCTGTTCTCCGAGCTGGCCGCCGCCAACGTCGAGACTCTGAACACCGTCGATCCGCCCCGGATCGTCACCACCTGCCCGCACTGTCTGCATACACTGAAGAACGAGTACCCAGCGTTCGGCGGTGACTATCAGGTGATCCATCACTCGCAATTGATCGGCGAGCTGGCGGCGCAGGGCCGGCTTCCGGCCCATGCCGCGGCCGCTGACGGATCGGTGACCTTTCACGACCCGTGTTACCTGGGTCGTCAGAACGGGGTGGTTGAGGCGCCGCGTGCCGCGTTGCGGCTGGCCAACGTGGAGCTCAAAGAGATGCCGCGACACGGCGCAGATTCGTTTTGCTGCGGAGCGGGCGGGGCGCAGATGTGGAAGGAGGAAGAGGCGGGAAGCGAGCGAGTGAGCGCCGATCGGGTTCGAGAAGCAGAACGCACCGGGGCAGCGACCCTGGCAGTCGGCTGCCCATTCTGCATGATAATGCTTAGCGACGCCGCCGGCGATCGGCTGCCGGTACGCGACCTGGCTGAGATTGTCGCCGACCGATTGGAGTAAGGAGTCCGAATATGGAAGCACAGCAGGACCTGCAGCTCGACTTGGGCACCGACGACCTGCTCGAGATGTACTGGCTGATGGTCCTCTCCCGCCGCCTGGATGAGCGATCCTGGGTGCTGCACCGCCAGGGAAAGATCGCATTTCATATCTCCGGCATCGGACATGAAGCGGCGCAGGTCGGCGCCGCTTTCGCGCTGCGCCGGGGCCATGACTACGTGGTGCCGTACTACCGGGACCTGGGCTTGATGATCGCCTTGGGGATGACGCCGGAGGAATTCATGATGGGGCTGATGGGCAAGAAAGATGAGCCCAACTCGGGCGCGCGTCAGATGCCCAGCCACTGGAGCTTGAAGCGCGCCAAAGTGGTCAGCCACTCTTCGCCGGTCGCCACCCAGGCACCGCATGCCTCCGGGCTTGGCTTTGCGATCAAAATGAAGGGAAGCGATGAAGTCGTGCTGACCACCATCGGGGAGGGCTCGACCTCCCAGGGCGAGTGGTCCGAGGCGGTCAGCTTCGCCGCGGTCCACAAACTGCCGGTGATCTTTCTGATTGAGAACAATGTCTATGCCATCTCGGTCCGCCAGGAAAAGCAGATGGCGGTCCAGCACGCGGCCGACAAGGCGCTTGGCCTCGGACTGCCCGGCGAGACGGTCGATGGCCTGGACCCGCTGCTGGTCCACCGGACTGTGGCGCAAGCGGCCGAACGTGCCCGAGCCGGTCAGGGTCCGACAGTGATCGAGACCATGGTCAACCGGATGACACCACACTCATCCGACGACGATGACCGGACCTACCGTCCGCGGGAGGAAGTGGAGGAAATGAAAGCCAACGACCCGCTTGACCTGTACCGTCAACAACTGATCGATCTCGGAGCGCTGACAGACAAGGCGGAAACCGACTACCAGGAACGGGCCCACATTCTGGTCGAGGCCGCGGTGGCGGCTGCCACCGAGGCCCCCTATCCGGATGTCAGCGAAGCCACCTATCCGGTGTACGCGGAGGACCGCCACAATGACTGAGATCACACTCATCGACGGCTTGCGACAGGCCATGGACGAGGAGCTGGCCCGTGATGAGCAGGTGTTCATCATTGGTGAGGACGTCGGGCCGCGGGGCGGCGTTTTCCGCGCCACCCAGGGCCTATACGAGAAGTATGGCGAAGAGCGGGTGGTCGACTCGCCTTTGGCGGAGCTCACCATCGTCGGCGTCGGTATCGGCGCGGCCTTATACGGGATGCGGCCAATCTGTGAGATCCAGTTCGCCGACTTCATCTTCCCAGCGTTCAACCAGATCGTGAATGAGGCAGCCCGGATGTGCTACCGGTCGAACGGTGAGTGGACCGCACCGATGGTCATTCGCTCCCCGTATGGCGGTGGGATTGGCGGTGGCCTGTACCACTCCCAATCGGTGGAGGCGTTTTTCGCCCACGTGCCGGGCCTGAAGGTCGTGATCCCGTCCAACCCTTACGACGCCAAGGGGCTGCTGAAGAGCGCGGTGCGTGATCCGAATCCAGTGATGTTCTTCGAGCCCAAGAAGGGCTACCGGCTGATCCGCGGCGAAGTTCCGGAAGGCGAAGAGATCTTGGTTCCGATCGGCCCAGCGCGGGTCACCCGAGAAGGATCGGATCTGACTCTGTTCGCCTATGGGATGATGCATCACTACAGCCTGGAGGCGGCCGAAACGGTGGCCGCCGAGGGCATCGACGTGGAAGTCGTCGATCTACGTACCCTGAAGCCGATCGACGAGGAGACCATCTTGAGTTCGGTGGCCAAGACTGGCAAGGCGCTGATCGTCTATGAGGACAATCTCACCGGCGGGTATGGGGCCGAGATTGCAGCCATTCTGGCCGATCAGGCATTTGCTAATCTGGATGCGCCGGTCAAACGGCTGGCCGGACCGGACGTGCCCGGCATGCCGTACAGCCATCCGCTGCAGGACTGGTTTATGCCGAATCCGGAGAAGATCGCTAACGCGATCCGTGAGTTGGCCGCCTACTAGATTCGGACCGAAGTCTCTAGACCGGGCAGTCGCAAATGATGCACAATGATTGGGCGCTCCTGACCGCCGCTGCCGGCCGGGTCTAGCGCGAAGGAAGGAAGCACAGCATGGCAACCGAAGTCATCATGCCCCAGCTCGGCGAGTCGGTGGTTGAGGGCACCGTCACCAAATGGCTCAAATCGGAGAGCGAGACGGTCGACGAGTTTGAGCCACTGGTCGAGATCAACACCGACAAGGTCGACACTGAGGTACCGGCGCCGGCCAGTGGAACCGTGCTCAGGCAGTTTGTCGCAGAAGGCGAAACGGTCAAAGCCGGCACACTGCTGGCGCTGATCGGCGAACCCGGCGAAGCGATTCCCGAGGCACCCGACAAGAGCGAAAACGGCGAAGTCGCGGCCGCAGCACAGACCCCGACCGCTCGATCGGGCGACGGTACAGGGGCCCGGACTCCGAAGCCGGAGACGGTGGCTGCCAGTCAGCCTACGCCGAGTGCGCAGAGCGAAGCGGACCAGCGTACTCGCGCTGACATGGGCTTCATTTCACCGGTCGTGGCACGGATTGCTGCTGAGCGTGGCATCGATCTGACCATGGTGCATGGAACCGGGCAGGGCGGGCGGATCACCAAAAAGGACGTGCTGGCATTTTCCGAAGGCGCGCCAGTGGCTGCAGTTGACCAGCCAGCGGGGAAGCCCTCCGGCCAGGGCGGGCCGGTTGCCGCGCCGTGGGAGGAGCCTGCTTCGGGCGAGCTATTCCGCCCGACCGAAGAAGTGTTCGGAACTGCGGTTCCGGCAGGCCAGTCAACCCCCAGCCGTGTGCCAGGGACCAGCAAGGCGGCAGCGGCGACGCCCTCCGCCGGGCCGAGTTCGCCCCAGTCCGGGGAATTGATCAAACTGGATGCGGTACGCAGTCGGATCGCTGAGCACATGGTGCGCTCCAAACACACCAGCCCACACGTTACGACGGTGATGGAAGCCGACATGGGACGGGTGATCGCCCATCGCGCTGCCAACAAGGCCAGCTTCGAGCGCGACGGCGCCAACCTGACCTTCACCGCTTATTTCGTGGCGGCGGCGGTCGAGGCGCTCAAGGCCGTGCCGATCGTCAACTCCTCGTGGACCGACGACGGTGTGCTGCTGCACAAACAGGTCAATATCGGCGTGGCGGTTTCGCTGGGCGATCGGGGATTGATCGTTCCGGTGGTCAAGAATGCCGATCAACTCTCGCTGCTGGCGATCGCCAGATCGGTCAATGATTTGGCTGAGCGTGCCCGCGGCCGGGAGCTCCAACCGGATGAAGTGCAGGGCGGGACGTTTACCATCACCAATCACGGGGTCAGCGGATCCTTGATGGCGATGCCGATCATCAACCAACCGCAGTGCGCCATTCTCGGGGTAGGCGTGATGCAGAAGCGGGCAGTGGTGGTGGATGCCGCTGGATCGACCGGCGTGACCGCTGACACCATCGCCATTCGGCCGATGGTCTACCTGACACTGACCTTCGACCACCGCATCATCGACGGGGCGATCGGGGATCACTTCCTGGCCGCCCTGGTGCAGAGGCTGCAGTCGTGGGACTGATGGGAATCGAGCTGGAAACCGTATGCTGCACCGTAGTCAGTGGCGCGCCGGAGGCCGCTTGGGCTGTCCAGCGAGGGGCTGTGCATGTCGGACTATGAGGTCGTCGTAGTCGGCGCCGGGCCAGGCGGCTACGTGTGCGCCATTCGCGCCGCGCAGCTCGGGCTGAAGACCGCCATCGTTGACCGCGAGTGGTTGGGTGGGGTGTGTCTGAACGTCGGCTGCATCCCTTCCAAGGCTCTGCTGAAGAACGCCGAGCTGGCGCACACCTTGCGTCACCGGGCGGCGGAATTCGGCGTGTCGTTCGAGAACCTGTCATTGGACTACGGCAAGGCGGTCGAGCGCAGCCGGCAGGTCGCTGAACGGCTGGTGAAGGGCGTCGGGTTCCTGATGAAGAAGAATCAGATCGACGTTCACATCGGGCAGGCCGAGCTCACCGGCGCGAACTCGATGAAAGTGACGGCCGCCGACGGCAGCACAACCGAACTTCAATCGAAGCACATCGTGCTGGCTACCGGGGCGAGCGCCGCCAGCATCCCGGGGATCGAGATCGACGGGGAGCGGGTGCTGAGTTACCGGGAGGCGATCCTGCAGCCCCAGGCGCCGAAATCGGTACTCATCGTGGGCTCGGGAGCGGTTGGCCTGGAATTCGCGACCGTGTGGAACAGTTACGGCGTCGAAGTGACGATGGTCGAGATGCTGCCGAGGATTGCGCCGCTGGAAGACGAAGAGGTCAGCAAGGAACTCGCCAAGGAATTCCGCAAACGGGGCATCAAATCCATGACCGGTGCCCGGGTCGAGAGTATCGAGGTGCTCAAGACCAAGATCAAGGCCACCGTCTCAACCGAGTCGGGGCAGGAAGTGCTCGACGCGGAACAGGCGCTGGTTGCGGTCGGTTTCAAGCCCAATAGCGCCGGACTGGGGCTGGAGTCGGTGGGAGTGGGAGTGACAGACCGGGGGATGGTGGCCATCGATGAGCGCATGGCGACCAACGTGCCTGGCATCTGGGCCATTGGCGACGTAACCGGCAAGCTACAGCTGGCTCACGTGGCGATGGCGATGGGTATCATTTGCGCCGAAAACATCGCGGGAGCCGAGACCATCACTCTGGATTACGAGATGTTGCCGCGGGCGACCTACTGCCAGCCGCAGATCGCCTCTTTCGGGCTGACCGAAGCCCAGGCGCTGGAGCGCGGCTACCAGTTGCACATCGGCCGGTTTCCGTTCTCGCCCAACGGCCGGGCGCTCGGAATGGGCGAGACCGCCGGCTGGATCAAGTTGATTTCGGACGCCAAGTACGGCGAGATCCTGGGCGCGCACCTGATCGGACCGGAAGTTACCGAGCTGCTGCCCGAGCTGACCATCGCGCAGATGATGGAGCTCACGCCAGCAGAGATCGCCCGCAATGTGCATGCCCATCCGACTTTGAGTGAAGTGTTGGCGGAGGCCGCCCACGCCGCCGAGGGCGCGGCCATCCACATCTGAAACGGTCTGCCAAAGGGACCGACACCGCACAGAACAGGAGAGGGAGTTGAGCGCAGGGAGTGAAGCGAAGGTGATCAGCGGCCTGGACGGCGTACTCGCTACCCAGACCCGTCTGAGCAAGGTCGATGGCGAGGCGGGAGTTCTCACCATCGGCGGGTACCGGCTGCGAGAACTGGCGCCGAACGCCAGCTTCGAGGAAGTGCTGCACCTGCTGTGGCACGATCGGCTGCCAAACGCCGCTGAACTTGCTGACTTGCGTGGCGAGCTGGCCGCCGCGCGCCAGATCCCCCAACCCACCTACGATCTGCTGAAGGCTTGCACTGAAAAGTCGCTGCCGACCATGGACGCTTTGCGCATGGGGGTCGACAGCTTGAGCCTGGCCGACCCCGACCCGGCCGACGTGTCCGCAGCGGCCGATATGCGGCGGGTCAAGTCGGTTGCGGCTCGGATTCCCACCGTGATCGCGGCCTACTGGCGCCTGCTTCACGGCCAACAGCCGGTCGATCCCGATCCGCAGGTCGGACACGCCGCGAACTATCTGTATATGCTGCGGGGCGAACAGGCGCATCCGGACGAGGTGCGCGGCCTCGAGACCTACATCAACTCGGTGGTGGACCACGGCATGAACAACTCCACTTTCACCGCCCGGGTGATCATCAGTACACGATCAGACGTGTTGTCGGCGGTGGTCGGCGCCCTCGGTTCGTTGAAGGGCCCCTGGCACGGCGGCGCACCGGGACCGGCACTGGACATGGTTTTCGAGCTGCGCAAACGGGCCGACGCCTCCGGTAAGGACATCTCGGATGAAGCCGAAGCCTATGTGCGTCAGGTGGTGGCGGGCGGGGACCGCATCATGGGCTTTGGGCACCGGGTCTACAAAGTACGCGATCCACGGGCCGATGTGCTCGGAGCTGCAGCCGACATGCTGTTCAAGAATGCCGGCGATCTCGTCCTGAAACAGGACGCCAGCGCGGTCGAGCAGGTCGTGCTGCGGGTGCTGGAGGAGCTCAAGCCGGGGCGCAATCTCAAGACCAACGTGGAGTTTTACACCGCGCTGGTGCTGCATGGGGTCGGGCTGGAACCACCGCTGTTCACGCCGACTTTCGCCGTCGGTCGAGTTGGGGGTTGGACCGCCCACATCCTGGAGCAGATCGCCGAGGCCAAGCTGATCCGTCCGCGGGCGGCCTACGTGGGTGAATTCGATCGCAAGTGGGTCCCGCTGGAGGAGAGGTAGATGGCCGACATTCAAGAAGTCAGGCGCACCAACGCCCAGTTCAAGCGCGAGCTGATGCGCAAGCCAAACGTGGTTGGCGTCGGAGTCGGTTACAAAGAAAAGAACGGACACCGCACCAGCGAACTTTGCGTGGTGGCGCTGGTGCGGGTCAAGATTCCGCGGGCCGGCCTGCTGCCGGAGGACCTGGTGCCAGAACGACTGGCTGGGGTGGCAACCGACGTGGTGCAGGTCGGACACCTGACCGCACTGCAGGCCCGCACCGAACGCTGGCGACCCGCACCGGGCGGGGTCAGCATCGGCCACTTCCAGGTCACCGCCGGCACACTGGGGACCGCGGTCCGGGACGTCAACAGCGGCGAGCGTCTGATTCTCTCCAACAACCACGTGCTGGCCAACAGCAATGGTGCGGAGGTGGGAGATCCGATTCTGCAGCCGGGGGCCATCGACGGTGGGAATGTCAACAGTGACGCCATAGCCGACCTGGCGCGCTTCGTGCCAATCCAGTTCAACATGGCGCCTCCAAGCTGCGGGATCGCTAGCGGAGTGGCCGGCCTGGCGAACCTCCTGGCCGGGCTGGTCGGATCCAAGCACCGCCTGCGGGCGATCATGGAGGATCCTCAAGCGGTGAACCAGGTCGATGCCGCGGTGGCCCGCCCCCGCGACCCGAACGACGTGTCGCTCGAAATTCTGGACATCGGCGAGATCAGCGGCACGTTGGAGGCCCAGCTGGGCATGGCGGTTCGCAAATCCGGCCGCACTACTGCCTTCACCACTGGGCAGATCACGGTGCTCGACTCCAGCGTCTCAGTCAGCTACGGTGATAACCGCACCGCCCAGTTTGAGGGCCAGATCGTGACTGGCCCGATGTCGCAGGGCGGCGACTCCGGATCACTGCTGGTGGCGGGGGATTCGCTCAAGGCAGTGGGCCTGCTGTTTGCCGGCTCCAGCCAGGCCACGATTTTCAACCCGATCGGGGCAGTTCTCGAACAACTGCAAATTGAGCTATGAGCCAGGAGGCTGAGCTGCTGGAGATCGCCCGCCGCGTTTCCCGCTCTCACGCCAAGCAATTGATGGCCAAGGCCAACGTCGTTGGGGTCGGCGTCGGCCTGGGGGAGTCGGGCGGCTTCGCAGTTGTGGTCATGGTCAAGCGCAAACTGGCGCGTGAGCTGCTTGGCAAAGACGACCTGGTACCGGAGCAGATCGAGGGGATCCCAGTTGAGGTTCGGGAGGTTGGTGAACTGAGTGCGGGGGTCGCGGGCCCGGAACCCAGCGGCTCGATTGCCAAAGGAGCAGCGAGTGAAACCGATTGAGCAGCAGACCGTCAAGGCCCTTTCCTGGCAGATGATCTATGGAAACTATCGATCCAGGCTGGGCAAGCAGGGCTGGGAGGAATTGGAGCGCGCCGTAGGTGCCCCCCGCTTCCGAAAGATGGATTCGGATGAGGATTGTCCCATGGCCCCCTTCAACCAGGCGGTGGAATACATTGACCGCAAGCTCGGCGCCGGGGACGGCGCAATGATCGAGGAAATCACCGTGGCTTCGGTGGAGCGCTGGGCCAGCATCTTCCGCAACCTGGTAGCGCAGCTCCAGGGGCGCCCGCAGAAGATGATGGAGATCTTCTGCACCGAAGTACACCCGTATTTCCTGAACGACCCGGGTGCCAGCGAGATTGTCGAGTCGACGCCGGACCATTTCGTACTGCGACTGGACAACGGCTTGCCAGAGGGCTTCAAGGTCGGGTTGATCCAGGGCTTTTGTGACATCGTCGGTGCCACCGCCAAGGTTGAGCGGCAGGATGGGGAATATCACGTTCGCTGGACGGTCCGCACCGAAACTGCCAAACCATCCGTCTGGGCGCTTTTCGTCAACGCTACCCGGCTGCCGTTTCTCACCGCCACCGTAGTGCCGGTGCTGATCGGCACCGCCGCGGCCTGGTATGGCGGCGCATTTGACCTGGGCTTGTTTCTGCTGACCCTATTCGGGGCAGCGTTTTTCCACCTGGGCACCAACGTGATGAACGACTACTTCGATCACGCCAGCGGGGCGGATGCATCCAACCTGACGCCCACGCCGTTCGCCGGCGGATCGCGCCTGATCCAACGCGGCCTGATCGAGCCGGCCAGCCTGCGGCGGCTGGCTTGGGGCTTCTACTTGCTAGGGACCGCGATTGGGATCGTGCTGGTGCTGTTGCGCGGCTGGGAGCTGGCGTGGTTTGGCCTGGCCGGGTTCCTGTTGGGGTACCTGTACACCGCACCCCCAATCCGCCTGGTGCACCGTGGACTGGGTGAGCTGGCGGTGGGGCTGGGTTTCGGTCCGGTGGTCGTGATGGGATCCTTCTGGGTTCAGACTCAGAGCTGGAGCAATCGGGCGTTGTTCGCCTCGCTGCCGGTTGGGCTGCTGATCGCAGCGGTGCTGTTCATCAACGAGATTCCTGACCGCTATTGGGACACCAAGGCCGGCAAGCGAACGCTGGTTACCCGTGTGAGTCCACGGACCTCCATTGCTGGCTACGCCGTGCTGATGGCGAGTGCCTACCTGGCGATCGTGGCCGGGGTGGCGCTGGGGGCGTTGCCGCTGCCGACCGTGCTGGGGCTCCTGACCTTGCCGATGGCGTGGAACGCTCTCAAGACCCTGCGCCGTCATCACGCCTTTCCCTACCGGCTGATCCCAGCCAACGCGACCACCATCTTTGCTCACCTGCTTACCGGCCTGCTGATCTTCCTTGGCTACGTGGTCGCCACACTGCTCCCGAACTTCGCCTGACCTCCCCTCGTCGCAGAGTCAAACAGGGCGCCCAAGGCGCCCTGTTTTCGGTTGTGCTTGTCTGATCCGCCGACCGGCGGGGGTCTATTGCAGCGCGTCGCTGAGTGCGGCGCTCATCGAGGCCGGGAAGGTCACAATCACCACTCGTTTCAGCGCCAGCAGGTTGTCGACCCCCCAGGGCGCCACTTGAATGACCGACAACAGGGCAGCCACGACCAGCCCTGAAAGCAAGTAGATGGCAAACACGCGCTTCACAAACTCGAACCAATAGGGCCGCAGCAGCTCGCGGTAGAAATTGAAATACACGAACAGCGCGATGAAAGCGATCGAGGCCAGCCCCAATACGACGATGTTGAGCGTCGGTAGCTGCTCGCCCAATTGCCATACCTCGCCGGTGAAGCCGACCGGAATCGAGAGTATCGAAGCGCCAATCAGAATCTGCATGATGTCGCGTCGCTTGAGCTCGACCATCAGCGGCCGGGTCACGAGCTGCACGACCCGGCCGGCATTGTCGACGATCGGGAAGACCTTGTGCAGCAGATTTCCGATCCGGTGGACCGAGTACTGCTTGGATTCGTTAAGCTGTTCCATGGCTTAAGTATATGTCGGGTGCGAGTTCCAGCGCATGCCCACGGCCTATGGCATCCACTCTGCAAACCAGGGCCTCAGGGCGCTGTGGGTCCAGGTTGGCGGAACCGCCAATGACCGACCCACAGCCGGGAGCTCGACCTAATCCAGGTCCTGCCGTTCCACTCCATCGATCTCCATCACAAAATCGGGGCCATAGGCAGATGCCGGGGTTTGATAGCCGGCGGGCGCCTCGCCACGCAGCACGCGCTGGATGATCGCGATCGAGGTCAATGCGGTGAAGGTATAGGACTCGGGCCCATGCAGCCGCGCGGTCGCCCGACCGCCCAGTTGGTCGACGACCTCGCCCCAGACCACCGTTCTGGAGCGACTTCTACGTACATCGTCCGGCCCAGCAGGTAGCCGATCCACTGCCGCGTTGAGCACGGCCTGGACCAGACGCCAGGTCAGCGCTGGCTGAACCAGCCGGGCCACTCGCAGGGCGTTTCGTACGCCGGACGCCAGGTAGTAATAATCTTCGATGTTGGGGATCCCGGTGCTGTGGTATGCGGTGTAGATGTCGCCCCACATCATGCGGGAGACCGCGGTCGGCCCCTGGCCGAAATCGATCGTGCGCGTCTTCGAAAAGTGTGGCACCGGTGTGAGCTCGCCGTTCAGCCGGATCCAACTGGGACCGCCGGCGGCCTGGACGGTGGTTCGGGCGGTGCCGCGGCTGATGCCAGCCGGGCCGAAACTGCGAAAGGCCAGCGCCAAATGGGTTGCGGTGGGCAAGCGACGCTTGAGGTGTGCCGCCAGGCAGTCGGTCGGAACGACATCGAAACCGGCTCCTGGAAGGAGCATCAATCCGCGATCCTTGGCGGCGGCATCCAACTGGAACAGCGACTGGAAGACGCCGATCTCCCCGGTGATGTCCAGGTAGTGAGTGGCGGTCCGCAAGCAGGCCTCGGCCATTGGCCGGTAGGTGTGTCGGAACGGGCCGGCGCAATGCAGCACAACGTCGACGTCGGCCAGCGCCTGTTCCAGCGCCTCGGTCTGGTCCAGCTCGAAGATCCGGTGTTCCAGGTCCAGCTGTTCGGAGAGCTGCTTCACAGCCGGTTGGTTTCGCCCGGCCAGGATCGGATGCAGGCCAAGCTCGACCGCCAGCCGCGCGCTGAGGCTGCCGGTGTAGCCGTTGGCGCCGTAGATCAGGAACTGGGATGGCAGCTGTGTGCCCGAGAAAGGCAAGCGGCCTCGACGTCGCCTGACGAGGCCGCAGGTCCGGTCATGCGGCGTTGGTCAACTTGAGAACTTCGCCAGCTCTAAAGGACTTCGCTGGCGCTCAGCGATCGGAAGCTAACGAACTTTTCTTTCGCTTCGTCCCACAGATTCATGCTCAGTGAGCGCAGGCTGCGGCGGAAGGTCAAAGGATCTTCCACCTTCAGCTCCGGCACGCCATCCGAGCAGCTCTGCAGGTTGTAGTTGGGAATGCGCGGCTGCACGTGGTGGATGTGATGCAATCCGATGCTGCCCGTGAACCACTGCAGCACTTTCGGCAGCTTGTAGTACGAGCTCCCATTGAGCGCCGCAGCCAGTGGGTCCCACTCATCGTGCCGCGCCCAGTAGCTGTCCTCGAATTGGTGCTGCACGTAGAACATCCACACCCCACCCGCCCCTGAGATGATGAGGATCGGGAGCTGGATCGAGACGTAGGTGCCGAAGCCGATCGTCAGGCTTGCCAGCCCGATCAGAGCGATCAGGGCCAGGTCGGTGAAAATCACGCTGTACTGTTCGATCCGCTTGCCGTCCCGGTGCGGGATACGGTGAGCGAATAGGAAGATGATCGTTGGCCCCAGACCGAGCATGATTAGCGGGTTGCGGTAGATCCGATAGAACAGTCGCAGTGGCCAGGCGAGCGCCCGGTATTCCTCGACTGTGAGCGTCCACACGTCTCCGGTGCCGCGGCGATCCAGATCACCGACGGTGGCGTGGTGCACCGCGTGCGAGCGGCGCCACTGCTCGAATGGGGTGAAGGTGAGGATGCCGCAGATATAGCCCATGATCCGGTTGGCTTTGAGCGAATCGAAGAATGAGCCGTGTACGCAGTCATGGAAGAAGATGAAGATGCGGACATGCAATCCGGCCGCTGGCACCGCCAGCAGCAGCGTCACCCAGTAGGGCAGTCCCTGCTTGACGGTGTAGATCATCAGGGCCCACAGCGCGAAGTAAGGTGGGAAAGTGTTGAGGATTTGTCCAGCGGCCTTGGCAACGCTGGAGCGCATGTAATCCGCGATCGCTTCGTAGATCTGCGGCTTCCCGCCGCGGGTCTGGGTCACCACCGACATATGTTGCCTCCTGGATGTTTGGGGTAAGCAGCAAGCATAACAGGTCTCGTCCAATCCGCCAAACGGACCACGGACCTATCGCAATGTCGTTTCCTGGGGGAAAAGCCTGCGAGTTACCGGCCCTATCCAGCGGCGCCAACCATCGCGAGCAGCTTCAGCGTCGTCCGCCAGTTGCGCAGGGTGCTCACGGTTTGCAGCGCCGAGTCGAAATAGGCGTTGGTGAACTTGCTGCGAGCCACGCCGTTCGGAAGGTGCAGGTAAATCTCGCGGCCACGCGCCACCATTTCATCCGGCGGCGATCGATTTAGGTCAAGCTCCGCGACCCGATCGGCACTGGGCATATCGGCCAGGAAGCTCACGTGCAGCGTCTTGGGATCGAGATCAAGGCGGGCATACGGATTGTCCTCGACCGCCGTGCGCAGTTCGCCGGCAGTGCGGGTCACCACCGGCACTCGGTAGCCGAACTGATTGTGGACCAACTGCTGGATAGCGGCCGGGACGGCCTCCGCCACCGACGGCTTGGCTCGGTAAATGACGTTGCCGCTTTGGATGTACGTCCGCACGTCGCTGCAACCGGCCGCTTCGAACATCGCCACCAACTCGGCCATCGGGAGCTGGTTGCGCCCTCCGACGTTGATCCCGCGCAGCAGCGCTACATGCACGCCTGGGCCAGACAAAGCGCCGCCTCAGCTGCGCTGCTGGAAGTAAGCCGTCATCGGTGTGAAGTACGAGTCGACCCAACCCTGCTGATATTGCATACCGTGACTCGGAAGTCTGGAGTGGCGGATCAGCACCTTGGTTCCGTCACCCTCACGCTCGAGGTGGATCTCCAATCGGGAGTCCGGATCGGAGTCGGCGAATTCGCTGGTGCGCCACGACTGCACGATCTTGCGATGCGGCTCGAGTTCCAAGTTCGTGCCACGGATGTAGCCATCCCAGGCCTCGAACTCCTCGCCAAGCACGTCAGAAACTGCGGCTGCAGCACCGGTCATACCGGAGTGCTCCTCCGAGCTCAGCCACGCCAGGTAGACGGCCTCCGGTGAGGCCGGGATTACTGCTGAAACCTCGAACTCAATGCTCATCTACTGCCTCCTGGTTTGACCGTATCTGGGCCCGAGCACCTCTTCGCCAGACCGATCGGAAATCAGTTTTCCCGCGGCGGTCGGACTTTCCCGCCGAAACTCAACCGCATCAGCAGCAACCCGCCCAACGGGACGAACAGAAAAATGAGGAATGCGTTGGTGATCAGCCCGTAGATCCCCAGCGTCTTTAGCAGCCAGATCCCCAGCGTTGCGGCCAATAATGAAGCCAGCGTCATCGCCCCCGGCAAGAGCCAGCGGGGATAGGCAGGTTTGGCGGAGGCCGGCGGGGCTGATGGCAGGTACTGCGCCAGCAGCATGCGCAGAGTGCTTCGGATCTCTTCCGCGGTCGGGCGAAAGGCAAGCAGGATGATTCCCGGTGAGGAGGCGGACCAGATTCTGAGCAGCCCCCGATCGGACTGTTCGGAAAAATGGCTGAAGCTTGCCCACGCGAGCAGCCGACCGGCAAACCGGATGCCGTCGGGAGAGACTGCGTAGTGGGTATCCCCTGCCAATGGATTGCCGAACGGCACCAGCAGGACACTGCCCCACAGGAATCCGGTCAGGGCGACAGCCAGGACCAACGCCAGGCCAAGTACCGAGCCGAACGCGCTATCCAGCACCGCCCGCACGCTGATCGCGGTGGCCGGATTGAGCGGGATGGAAATGAAACTGCCCACGGCCAGAATGGCCATTGCCAGCCAATGTACCAAAACGACCAGGAACCCTAGCCCCTCATCCGCCAATCCCCAGGTGGCAGCCTCACTCCAGGCCAGGAGGTCATCGGCGGCCGGCCGGGGCGCACGCATCTTTTGCTGCCGCGCGATACCGCGAAATATCCCGAAAGCTACAGAAGCCAGAGAGGCAGCCGTCAAAACGGTGGCGACGCTCATCGGCCGCTCCGATCAACCCTGCCGGTCACCGGGCAATGCTTGAGGTTCCCACCGGTTGCCGCCCGCTTGGCTCGCCCGGTTCCCAACCAGCAGCTGGGCTAAGACACTAGAAAGTGCAGCAGCAGCCACAGCGAAGCCAGGGCGACAGTCAACAGCAGGGCGGGGAAGCCCTTCCGGAAAAAGTAGGCGTAGGTGATCGGTTGTCCGGACCGCTCCGAGATTCCGGCCGTGACCATGTTGGCGGAAGCGCCGATCAGCGAACCGTTGCCCCCCATCGCCGAACCGACCGAGAGGCAATAGAACAGCACCTGGGTATTTGCCCCGGGTACCGTTTTGGTCAGAAAGCCGACCACCGGCAGCATGGCCGCCGTGAAGGGGATGTTGGCGATCACCATCGAGAGCAGCGCGCTCAGCCAGGTCACCGCCAGAACCGCCACGAGCAGGTTGTCGCCGATCAGCCGGCCGATGCCATCGGCGATGAAACTGACCAGCCCGACTTCCTGGATCGCTCCGACCACAATGAACAGCGTGATGAAGAACACCAGGGTGGTCCAGTCGACCGCCTCGATCATTTCCTCTATGTTGGGCCTGATCCAGACCATCAAGGCTGTGGCGCCCATCAAGGCGGTTACGGACGGCAACAGGTGCACCTGCTCACCGAGCACAAACAGGATCAGCATGCCGGCGCCGACCACGCCGGCTTTCTTAAGATGTTCGGGCTCGCTGATCCGGGCGCTCTCAGAAAGCTCCTCCAGCATGGCGCTTGGGGCCCCAGGTTCACCGCTGACCTTCAGTTCTCGCCGGTAGGTCCACTCGCTGTAGAGCACCAGCCCAACCAGGGCAAGCACAACCCCCGGGGTCAGATTGGTCAGGAAGGAATTGAAGGAAATGTCGGCATACGAGCCGATCAGAATGTTGGTCGGCGTGCCGATCAACGTGCTGATCCCGGCCACATTGGATGCCATGACTTCGGGCATCAAGAGTGCCAGCGGGTTGAGCCCCAACGCCAAGGCGATCTGGACCGTGATCGGCGTCATCAGCAGCATGGTGGTCACGTTATCCAGCGTGGCGGAGGCAACGCCAGTGAGGACCATCAGGATCGGAAGCAGCAGCCAGGTGCGACCACCCGACAAGCGGTAGGCCCTCAGCGCCATCCATTGAAAGATGCCGGTCCGCTCGACCACGGCAACGACGATCATCATGCCCATGATCAAGAAAATCACATTCCAGTCCACGTATCCCAGGGCGCCGCGAAAATCGAAGATAAACAGGTCTTCCGAAATCGTCCGGCCGATATAGCTGAGAACGAAGATCAGCGAAACCCCCACCATGGCCGACAGGGTGTTGTGCAGCCGGCCGGTGGCAATGAGCACCAAAACCGCCACGAACAGGCCGGTTGCGATCCAGAATGCCAGGTTGATCCTCCGCAACAGGGTGGTGTCCGGCAGACTGACGGTCTGACCGTTGCGCAGGTCACGCAACTGGGCCACACTCAAGTCGGTGCTGGCGCTCTGGAAATGCGGCCGCTCGATGTGCAGGGTCAGTTGCTCGGGTGGAGCCTCCGGCACCGGCACGGCATAGCGGCCGTCTGGTTGAGTCTCGGCCTCCGACAGGGGGGCTTCGGCACGTCCGGCAGTAATCGTGACACGGGCACCGACTACCGGTTGCCCCTGGCGATCAAATACGTTTCCAGTGACCAGCGGGCCCGGCGCCGCGGCTTGAACCAGGTCATCGGTCAAGATCATGCCCAGCGCCAGCGCAGCCAGCGCGATCGCGCCGATCAGAAGCCGCCGCCGGCCGCTGGCTTTCACCCCTTAGCTGCCTCCGCCATTGTTGCCCTCGGCGGGCTCGGCCATCACCACTTTCGCTCCGGTGAGCTCCTCCAGCCTCCCGACGAACTCTGCCAACAGATCGCGGGTGAAGACGCTCCGCTTCTGTCGGATCTGGGGCCGGCCGAGGACCACATAGTCAGCCTCGATTTCGTGGCTGAGCTTGATGATTTCCTCTGTCACATCCCCGTGCCGAACCAATCCCTCGGCTGTGACGCCCTTGGCGGCAGCCGTGTCCTCGGCGGTCCGAAGGATGAACCTCCCCATCTGCTCCATCTCCATCGTGATGGTGTGGGAACGGCTGCTGGAGGTATAGGTCAGGAAGTCCAGGTTGACCACGTACAAGAAGTACAGCGGCAGCCCCGATTCCTGCGCCAGGGAAACGGAGCGCGCAATCGTGGGCTGGCTGGCCGGTCCACCGCGCACGGCGCAGACAATTCCAGTCATTCAGATCCTCCTGGGCATGTGGCCTTGGCGGTCACGGAGCTGGGTTCCAAGTGGGGTAACCGTCGAAGTCGGGGTCGGTGGTCAGCTGCGTCACCCCCGAGCCATCAGCCCGCATCACATAGATATCCGGGTTGTTGCCTTGCCGGGCTTTTGCGTAGAAGGTGATCAGTGTCCCGTCCGAGGACCAGGCGGGAGCGGAGTCAAGGCTGTCGTTCTCGGTCAACCGGGTGACACCCGTACCGTCCGGATTCATCACGTAGATCTCATCGTTCCCGTCCCGGTCAGAAACAAACGCGATCTGGCTGCCGTCCGGCGACCAGGCTGGATAGCGATCATTGGACGGATCGTTGGTCAAATTGACCGGGTTGCTCCCATCTGCTGCCATGACATAGATCTCGTTGTTTCCGTCTCCATTGGTCTGGTAGGCCAGGAACTGACCGTCCGGTGACCAGTCCGGTGCATTGTTCCACTGGTGGGCCTCGGTGCCGGAGACCACGTTCTCAATGCCCCAGTCCAGGCTTTGGGTGAGCTTGGTCAGCTTGGATCCGGCGGCGTCGATCAAATAAATGTCGAATCCGGCCCGGAAATCCACCGCGATCGCATCGATGTTGGAGGAGAACGCCAGCTGCGTGCCATCCGGGGACCAATCCGGATCGGTGTCGAGGATGCTCTCGCTATCGGTCAGTGTCTGCAACAACGCGCCGTCCGGTCCGAGGATCGCGATCTCGTAATTCGATGAATCGACCCGGAGTGAGACTGCCAGGCGCGAGCCGTCGGGCGACCAATCCGGGTGAGTGGCGCCAACCTCCAGCTGTGTCAGCTGCGTCAAACCTGACCCGTCCGGATGGATCGAAAACAGGCCAGCCAGGCCGCCCCGAAATGAGGTAAAGGTGATCCATTGCGCGGCCTGACTGGACGATAACGGCGGCGGAGTGCCGGCCGCATCATCGGCGGGAGCGCGTTGGCCGCTGGCGCAGGCCACCAGAACAACGGCGACCAGTGGCAGCAGCTTGATGCGGGTCAAGGTGGTCAAGGCATCGCTCCG
>CAZGCX010000013.1:0-3177 GCA_964524585.1 uncultured Anaerolineaceae bacterium | reverse complement strand
CGCTCCGATAGGTCTGCGACTTTGGCATCCCACAACTATAGCGCGTCTCCGGCATCGCAGGTTCGGCTTCCTTGCGGGAGAGTGGGACAGCCCAACTGCACACACCATCTCCATGAGGAGTACTTGCGATTCGGCGAGTTCGATCAATCGATTGGCCGGCAGGACTGCGCAGGACTATTGCTCGGAGAGATCGCCGATCTTCTCGGCGCCGAAGGTGCTGGCGTCGATCGCGTACAGCCCGTTCTCGCCTGACGGGTCAGCGCACGACCAGCGCATCGCCACCTCCAGCGAGCGATCGTCCTGCCATTGCCCAGGAAAACTGAGGCCTGGCCCGACATCTGGCTGGAAGGTGCGGGCGGCTTCCGAGACCGGCAGACCGGTGAATTCCGCCTGCCGGATCAGCCCAGTCGGCACAAAACGGTCGTTGAACTCCACCATTCCCAGCTCATAGTCAACGATGCAGGCATCGCCTGCCCGCGCGCCGCGGATGAACGCCAGGTGGCGTCCATCCGGCGACAGCCGGGGCGCGAACCCGGCCGTGACGGCGTCCGGTTGTGTCGAATCGATGTCCACCAGCCACACCCGGTCGAGCAGCGCCGGATTGGCGCTGTCGGTCGGCGAGCGGTCTACATATACCAGCTTGCGGCTGTTTGGAAACCAGGCGAATTCGGTGATCTCGTCGGCCTCGGCGACCATCACTTCGCGCGTGCCGGCGCTGCCGATCACCAGAATGCCCCCGTTGCGAACCAGGGCGTAGTGCTTCCCGTCAGGAGAAACGACGGCGCCGGTTGGTGGGTTCAAGCTGGGGGTATTGGTGGGGGCGCGGGTAGCGGTTGATCGCGGCCCTGGGGTTGCGGTGGCCGCGGTCTCGCTGGACAGGTTACAGGCGGTGAGTGCAGCGATGCCGAGCACTGCCGCGATTAGAACCGACCGATGGCTCTGTTTCATGGCTGACGACGCGCCCTATCCTGCCTCGATCTCACCAACCAGTCAACTGCCGCTGTGTACCAGGTTTGAGCAGAGGCGCCAAGCTAGTTTCCGCTCAGCGAAGCCAGGTACAGGTAAATCGCCTGCAGCTCATCATCGGTCATCTTGGCGTAGAACTCCCACGGCATGGCATCCGGGTTCAGCGATCGCCCCCCAGGAGTCGTGCCGGTGCGAATGGTGTTGAGGAACTCCTGTTCCGTCCACTCGCCGGCGGCGGCGTGCGCCTGGATATTCGGTGCGGCGGGCGATGCGGGGTCGATCGGCGGCCCACCGGTCAGATCTGGCCCATGACACATTTTGCACAGCGCGATCGTTGTCAGGTAACCACCGTACAAGGCGGTCACGCCCTGTGGTGGAGCGGCCTCAAACGGGGCGTCCTGATCGATCACCTCCGCCGGGAACAGCGGCGTCACGTCTGAATCAAATACGCCCAGCGGCATCATGATCCGTCCGACCAACTTGCCCCCGGTCGATGGAACCTGGTGATCGACGGGCGGGACCGAGCGGATATAGGCGATCACTGCGCCGAGATCGGCTTCGCTGAAATTGTGGAAGATGTCTGAATGCATGATCATCAGTGGCCGGCCGTCCGGACCGACCCCGTGGCGAATGGCCCGAACCAGATCGGCGTCGGCGAGAGTGCTGCCCACGCCGCCATCGCCGGTGGTCAGGTTAGGCGCGGCGATCGTGACGATCATCGGTTCGTCGTCGAGCACCTGACCCTCCAGATTCTCCCCGTGGCATCCCTGGCAGACGGATATCGCCTCTGCAATGTGACGGCCACGGGCGACGGCCGCCTCGTCGGATGGGATGGCGACTGATTCGACCTGAATGTCGTAGTGTTTGTTGATGCGCGTGGAGCTGATCACATACAGCACCGTGGCTGCAATCACCACCAGTGCCAGCAAACCGCCTAGGACGATCCCGGCCCACCTCAACACCTTTCGCATCGTTCTCTACCTCCTTCGGCACGGCGGCGCGCCGCGTGGCATCGCCGCCTGGTATGTCTGGAGCCTAGCGGGAGATAGTTACGAGAGAGCTACGGCGTCGAGCTGCCAAACCGGCCGCTCGCCAGCCCCGCGTGGTGCGTGCCGTTGTAGGTGAACCGCCAATGCGCGATCCCGGCGACACATCCGACCGCCTAACGATTGTCGGCAGTGGCTTGCCCCGCACGCCGGATTCCAAGAGTCGAGAGTGCCAAAGCCACCAGCCAGAGTATGGGCCCGAGGGCGCCCGGCATCAGGGCGACGTAGCCCGGGAGCAAAACGGAGAGCACAAATCCAATGTCGGCCGCGCTCACGACCACCAGGTTCAGCCAGTATCCCAAGCGGCTGTTTTTCCAGTTGAGCGTTGCGCCGACAATCGCCGCAAATAGTGCGAAAAAGAGCAGGTTCCATGCATGCTGGTACATCCGCCCCTGGAGCAGCCCAGGGTCGAGCGCCTCTGCGGAAACGTACACCTGGCGGGCCGATCCGATGTGAAGCAACCCCCACAACACGTAGCTGGCCGCTCCCAGCCTGGCAAATAGATTCACCCTAACTCTCTCCTTTCTGCAGCGCGTGATTGCCGGTCGTCAGCGGGAACCTTCCCCCACCTGACCGAGCAATCTTCCAGCGGCCAAGAGCACCCAGCCCAGCATCACCCCCGCGACCGCGGGGAGGTAGAGCGGGCCAATGGAAAACCCGGCCAGAAAGGTCAACGCCACGGCAATGACGCTCAAGCCCGCCAACATGCCGTAGCGGGTTTTGATCGCGAGGTACCCGATTCCAGAGAATAGCAGCGCGAACACCAACAGAATGAATACTCCCCAGGCACCCTGCACCTGGTACCAGGACACCTGTCGTTCCACCTGTTCGAACGACTGTGCGCCGCTGGAGGCAGCCTGTGCGATCTCCTCCAAGATGGTCACTGGCTTCAAAAGCAGATACAGGCCCGCTGCGACGGACCAGCAGGCAGAGAAAATGAATGGGGCCCGCTCTAGGTTTCGCCGAAAACGCATGGTGGGCGCTCCGATCCTTTCCGGGAATTCCGGCTGGCTCGATTCACGTGCGAGGCTACTCGCAATGCCCGCTCAGCCGGCCTTTTGGCTGTGCTGGCTCGGCAGGGTTCGCCGAGTCTGTGCCCAGCGGCAAACCGGGGACCAGGTTAGAGCAGGTCTGCGATCGCCTGAAACAGCTGGATCCACTGGCT
>CAZGCX010000012.1:0-22621 GCA_964524585.1 uncultured Anaerolineaceae bacterium | reverse complement strand
GCCCACGAGGGCGAACTCAAACTGCTGGGCGAAAACAAAGAGGTCCGGGCCGCCAGCCTGACACTGCCGCTACAGGTCAAGGGCCGTGGGCGGGGCAAGATCCTGGTGGTGGACGACAACCCGCAGGCCGCCACTTTGCTCGAGTACGCGCTGGAGAACGAGGGGTACGAATCACTGAAGGCCATGAACGGGCTGGAAGGGCTCAAGCTGGCCCGCACCGAACGAGTCGACCTGGTGATCCTGGATATCCTGCTGCCCGGCATCGACGGCTTCGAGGTCTGCCACCAACTGCGGGCGGATCCCAAGACCGCCTCCACCCCGGTGATCATGGTATCGGCCAAGGCGCGTGAAGAAGACCGAGCCACTGCCATGCGGATCGGCGCCGATGCCTACTTCGGCAAGCCGCTGAGCATGGCGGAGCTCATGAACGCCATCCAGAACCTGCTGGAAGAGAACCAGCCCGAAGATTGGAGCCCCGCCTGATGGCCAGCAAGTCCCAGGCTCCCGACCGCGCCACGGCCGGCAGCGCCCAACTGATCCAGGTATTGTTGGACGCCGGGCTGATCACCCAGCAGCAGTTCGAGGAAGCTCGCCAGCTGCTGGACAGCGGTGAAGGCACGATGGGCAGCATCATCGCCCAGAAACGCTGGGTGACTTCCCAAAGCCTGGCCATGGCGCTCAGCCTGCACCTCAATCTGCCGTTGATCGACCTCACCCGGCACTCGGTGCATCCGGAAGTGCTAGCCAGCATTCCAGAAGCCCTGGCCCGCAAGCACCACCTGATCCCGCTGGACATGATCGGCGACTCACTGGCGGTGGTTATGGAAGACCCCACCGACGTCACCGTGATCCAGGAGCTGACCGCTCGCTCCGGCATGAACGTCATGCCGATGATCGGGGTGCGGGGCGACATCGATACCGCCATCGCCCTCAACTACCGGGCCAGCAGCTCGATTGAACAGGCGCTGGCGATGATCACCCCGCGGTCGGAGGACGGCGGGACGCAGGATGGCCCGCGCCCGGTCGAACTCACTGCCGATGACCCGGTGGTGCGTTCGGTCGACATGCTGCTGGAGCAGGCGGTGCGCGACCGGGCCTCGGACATTCATATCGAACCCAACCGGGATGCGCTATTGGTGCGCTTCCGCATCGACGGTGCGCTGCGCCAGGTGCTCTCGTTACCGAGCGGCACCCACGGGCCGCTGCTGTCACGATTGAAGGTGCTGGCCGACATGAACATCGCCGAAACCCGCCGGCATCAGGACGGCCAGTTCTCGGTCGGAATGGAGGATGGCGAGGTGTTCTTCCGGGTGGCGACCAACGACACCACCTGGGGCGAGATGGCGGTGCTGCGGGTGCTCGGCCGCTCCGAAGCCATCCTGGACCTGCCCGGCCTGGGCTTCCCGCCGCAGTCGCTGGAGGTGTTCCAGCGCATGATCGGGGCGCCGTTCGGGAAGATCCTGGTCGCCGGGCCGACCGGCTCCGGCAAGACCACCACCCTCTACGCGGCGGTCGACGAGCTCGACCGGCAGCGGCTCAACATCATGACCGTCGAGGACCCGGTGGAATACGACTTCCCGGGCGTCAATCAGATCCAGGTCAACCGGGCGGCGGAGATCACCTTTGCCTCCGGGCTGCGGGCGATCATGCGGCTGGATCCGGACATCATCCTGGTGGGCGAAATCCGCGACCTAGAAACCGCCCAGACCGCCACCCAGGCAGCGCTGACCGGGCACCTGGTGCTGTCGTCGATCCACGCCAACGATGCACCGAGCGCGCTCTTCCGGCTGGCCAACCTGGGCGTCGAACGCTACATGATCGCCTCCTCGGTGATCGGAGTGGTCGCCCAGCGATTGGTGCGCCGGGTGTGCGAGCACTGTGCTGAAGAGGCGGTGCCCACCGAGGAGGAGCGCGCCGCCTTCAAGGAGGCGCTCGGCGAGGACCTGAAACACTATTCCAAGGGCGCCGGCTGCAACTTCTGCGGGCACACCGGCTTCCGCGGCCGCACCGGGCTGTTCGAGCTGCTGGTGATCAACGAAGCCACTCAGCAGCTGTTCCTGGGAGGCGCCAGCTCCTTTGAGCTCAAGGCCGCCGCCGAGCAGCAGGGCATGATCCCGATGCGGCGCGACGGTTTCTTGAAAGTCAAGCAGGGCATCACCACCCCGGCCGAGGTGATCCGCAACGTGTTCTCACTGGACTGACGATGGCTTACCGATACCTGGCAATCGCTGTAGACGGCACCGAGACCCGTGGGGTGCTGGAAGTCGAGACCGAGGCTGCCGCTGAGCGCGCCCTGTGGGAACGCAAGCTCACCATCCTCGACCTGCAGCCACTCAAGCGGCGGCTGGACCTGGCCACGCTGTTCCCGTCGGTGTTCGGCCCCAAGCCGCGCGATCTGATCCTGTTCTCCAAGCAGTTGGCAACGCTGGTCGATTCCGGCGTCGCGATCACTGCCGCATTGCAGCTGCTGTCCGGCCAGGTCAACAACCGCTACCTGGCCCGAGTGCTGGGCGAGGTCGAAGACGACCTGCACATGGGCGTCACGCTCTCCGACGCCATGGCCAAGCACCCGATCGCCTTCTCCGACCTGTATTGCCGGATGGTCGAGACCGGCGAGCGTAGCGGCAACCTGGGCGCGGTGCTGAACCAATTGGCCGACTACACCGAAAAAGTACAGGTCACGCTGGGCAAGGTGCGCGGGGCGATGACCTACCCGATCTTCGTGCTGACCCTGGCGGTGTTCGTGGTGATCCTACTGGTCAACGTGGCGCTGCCGCCGATGGTGAGCCTGTTCGAGGAATTCGACGCGGTGCTGCCCTGGCCGACCCGCTTCTTGATCGGCATCACCAACTTCTCGACCCAGTACGGATTGGCGATGCTGATCGCTGCTGCCGTGCTGAGCGTGGTGCTCTTCATCTACTTCAACCGGCCCTCTGGAAAGCTGGTGTTGCACCGGATCTCCTTGCGGCTGCCGCTGTTTGGCAAGGTGATCATCAACGGTTCGGTGGCCCGGCTGTCACGCACCATGTCGGCTTTGATCCGTTCCGGGCTGGCGCTGCCGGAGGTGATCTCTATGAGCAGCCGCACTATCGGCAACCAGATCCTGCAGCAGGCGCTGGAGCAGGTGCGCCAGGCGACGCTGCAAGGGCGGGGGCTCTCGGAGCCGCTCTCCCAGGTGAAGTACTTCCCGCGCATGATGTCCTACCTGTCGCGGGTCGGCGAAGAGACCGGCACGCTCGATTCGCACCTGGCCACCGTGGCCGATTTCTATGAGGGCGAGGTCGATCGGATGCTGAAGCTGATGACCACCGTGCTCGAGCCGGCGTTGATCATCGTGATCGGCATCATCGTGGGATTCGTGGCGGTGGCCATCATCATGCCGATGTACAACCTGCTAGGGCAGATCCAGTTATGAGGGGAGAGGCGGGCTTCTCGATCGCCGAGGAGCTGGTTTCGCTGGCGGTGCTGGCGCTGGGGGTGGGGGTGGTGATCGCCGGCATCTATACCGGAGTCATCGGTGTGCGCACCAAACACGGCAGCGTGTATTCGCAGACTCTGGCCCGCTCCCAGCTGGAGCTGATCCTGGACGACGGCTATCACCCGGACCCGACCGCCGTGCCCTATCCCACGGCGGCGCCCGAGCCGGGCTTCACCGTGCAGGTCGGGGTCGAATACTGGCAGACCTCCAGCGGCACTTTTGTCAGCGGGGTCCGCAACGACGGGCTGCAGCGGCTGACGGTGACCGTCTCAGACGCTAACGGCCCGCTGCAGCAGCTCGAGAGTTACCTGGTCGACCGATGAGCTGGGGCCAATTGCGCTCGATGTTCTCGGGGCGGAGGACCCACCGAGGCTCGCGGTCTGGGTCTTATCGACAGATCCGCCGCAGGCAGCCAGAAGACGGCCGCAGGGAGGCCGGGTTCACCCTCCCCGAGATGTTGATCGCCGCCTTCCTGGTCGCTTCGGCGGCCGGGCTGATCGCTACCGCCATCTACCAGGTCTTCATCGTCTCGCAGGGCGGCAATGCCCGCCTTTCGGAGCTCACCGACCTGGAAAGCGCGGCGTTGTGGATCGGCCGCGACGCCACCGAGGCAGTCAGCTGGACCCCCGGATCTGGAATTGCCTACGGCACGTTCCAGACCACCGATCCGAGCATTAGCTACCGATACGGATTCATCGGCGCCGAAAACGCGTTGGCCCGACAGGTGCTGGTCTCCGGCACACCGCAGCAGACGCTGCGCCTCGCCCGCCATATCGCCAACCAGGGGGATGTCGTTTTCAGCGTTAGCGGCTCGCTGGTGACGGTCTCGATTACCGCCACCAGCGGCTCGACCAGCCAATCCGCCACGTTCAACGTCTCCATGAGGGCGCAATGAAGGCGCATTCAAGGGGCAGCAGCGGCCGCATGCCCGGTACGCGTGTGCAGGCCCCGACAGGTGATGCAGGCGGAACACTCTCCCGGGAGCTCGGCCAAATGTCGGCCACGCACGGTGGGACTCTGCCCGCCTCGCTCTGGGCGCTGGCGATCGGCGCCCTGGTGATGGGGCCCTTCCTGGCCCAGCTCAGCACCAGCCTGCTGGCCGGACGAGAAGCCCGCGCCCAGCTGTTGGAGCAGTACGCCGCTGAGAGCGGGATCCAGTACGCGGTTTGGAAGCTGGTCAACGATGGGCCCTTCCGCGATTCAGTCGATGTGGCTCCCGGCACGCCGGTTGCGGTCACCATGCCCTCCACCGTCAATCAACTCTCGGTGAGCGCCACGGTCGAGGCGATTCCGATCGGCCGGTGGACCCAGGTGAACTCGCCACCGGTCGGCTTTGGGGCCGGCGCCGCCTTGGCCTGGGACCGCGGCGACTACATCTACGCCATGGTCGGTAACGACACGCAGCTGTTTGGCCGCTACGACACGCGCACCGACAGCTGGCAGCGGATGGCCGATACGCCCGGTACGATCGGCGCCGGTGGCTCGCTGGTGTACACCATCGCCGGTCAGTTTTTCGCCATGCGCGGCAGCAACCAGAACGACTTCTGGGAGTACTCGGTGTCCTCCGACAGTTGGGCAGGCCGCGACAATATGCCCACCCGGGTGGAAGAAGGCGGCTCGCTGGCCTGGGACGGGGCCAACGAGCTGCATGCGCTGCGGGGCAACAACTCCACCGCCCACTGGTACTACGAGATCGACCGAGACCGTTGGAGGACCAACGTACGCAACACGCCCCGGTCGGTGCGGGAAGGCGGCGCGTTGGTCTTCACAGGCGGCGACTACTTCTATGCGCTGCGCGGCCGCAACGACACCGCCTTCTGGCAGTACAGCGATTCCAACAACAACTGGTCCAACATGGCCGACACTCCGGACAGAGTCAGCTGGGGCGGCGAGCTGGCCTGGACCTGGAACGACTACCTGTTTGCCTTCCGCGGCGACTACACCACCGACGTCTGGCGCTACCAGCTCTCTCGCGACCTGTGGATCCCGGTCGCCGATGCCCCGGCTGGCGTCGAGGCCGGCGGGTCGATGACCTATGTCAACCCCGACACGATTTACGCCCTGCGCGGCAACAACACCGGGGACTTCTGGCGCTTCGACATCACCCCGCCGGAATTCGATCTGACCAGCACCGCCGGCGGTTTCACGATCAATGCCCGCATTCAGATCAGCGGCTCGACCGTGACCTATCTCCTGTGGGACATCGACTAGAGGGACGGCCCATGTTCGACACACCCGACCAGCCCAAACCGATCGAAGTCGCCATTCCGCCGGCGCCGCCGGTGCGGCTCGATCTGAACTTCCTGCCCGAGCGCTATCGCGGCCGGCGGCTGCGCTTCTCATCGCTGCGGCCGTGGCTGCTGATGGTCGGCTTCGCGCTGCTGCTCTACCCCTCGGCCGACCTGTTCCAGCGGCGGACGACCGAGCTGACCTCGATCGAGATGCAGATGGAGGCGGTCAGCGCCGCACTGGACGGCTATCAGCCGTTGGCCGACGAGCGCTCGGCTTTGGAGGCCCGGATCGCGGCCGCCGAGGCCCAGATCTCGGAGGTGCAGGCGGCCTACGAGGCGATCGACGTCCAGCCGCTGCGTTGGAGCGAGCTGGTGCCCCGGCTGATGTCGGCCGCGCCGGCCGGCGTGCAATTCAGCTCGATCAGCCAGGCGGCGGAACAGATCACGATTGAAGGCCTAGCGGAGGCCTATATCCTGCCCTCCGAGTACCGCGATGCGTTGGCGGCCTTCGACGACTTTGAAAGCGTCACGGTCGAGATCATTGCCAAGCTCGATACCCAGGATCAGCCGGTACCAACCCCGACTGCCGATTCGGATGCGACTGCGGAGCCCGGCGATGTGCCGGCCGAGCCGGTCTTCTACCAGTTCGAGATCACCGCCGTGCTCCCCAGCCCACCGCCGACGGTCGATGCGGGAGACGGATTGCAGTGAGCTGCCAGGAGATCGCCCATGCGTAGCAGGCTCTGGGGACTGATCAAGCAGAAGCCCGGACGGGTGGCGTTGGTGGTGGGCCTGCTGCTGGCGGTAGCCAACGCCGCCCTGCTTGCCAACGCGCTGACGCGGCAGAGTACTGCCGAGGACCTGACGGTCCAGGTCGAAAACCTGCAGTTCAGCCTGGAACAGCTTCGGCTGGTGGACCAGGAAGGGCTGCAGTCGCTCCAGGCCGAAGCCGAGGCGGCCGAAGCCCAGCTGACCGATCTGAAGGCCGCTTTCCCGACCCTGGGTGACCGCTTCGATCTTTACCGGCAGGCGTTTGCGCTGGCCGGCCGCAGCAACGTGGAGATCACCAGCGTGGAGACCGGCGGCACGACGCTGCACGAGACCCCGGCCGGCTACCTCAGCACGACCAGCTACGCGGTGAAGGGACTGGGCAGCTACTCGGAGTGCCTGGATCTGATGGAACAACTGGAGGGCGCCGGGCTGGAAACGCTGGCGCTGGATCAGCTGTTCATGGATCCGCTGCATTGCGAGTTCAACGTGATCCTGGCCAGCTCGATTCCGGCCAGCCAGGTCGATCCGGTGGAGGCTTTGGGAGATGGCTAAGAAAATCGGCACGCTGGACTTCGATGGCCGGACTGTCCGCCTGCTGATCACCAGAGGCGATGAAGTGCTGCACTGGGCCAGCAGCTCGGTCTCCGGAGAGTTGATGAACCAGGGGCTGATCAATCAGCCGGAGGCGGTGGCGGAGGAAATTGGCGGCCTGTTGGGCGAGAACGGTGCGCCCCGCCGGCGTTTTGTCACCTGCCTGACCGGTCACCGCTCGGCTTCGCGGCTGCTCACACTCCCCAGGATGCGGGAGCGATTTCTGGATGAAGCGGTGCGGCGCAAGGCCAAGCAGGAGCTGCCGCTGCCGCAGAGCGAAACCTATCTGTCGTGGCAGTTGATTGGCGAGCAGAACGGGCAAATGCAGGTCTATGCCTTCGCCGTTCCGCGGCCGGTGATCGACCGGCAGGTCGAAACGCTGAAGGCTGCCAAACTCAAGCTGAAGGCGATGGATTTGAAGCCGCTGGCGCTGGCCCGGGCGGCCAACGACCCGACTTGCATCGTCGCCAACCTGGAGGACCAGAGCCTGACCGTGGTGCTGATGGTAAACGGGCGCCCGGAGATCATGCGCAGCGCGCCGCAGGTGGCGCAGGACGAACCTCCCGAGCAGCGGGTCGAGAAACTGGCCCAGGAGCTCACCCGGACCGTGCAATTCTACGACGATGCCCATCGCAAGGACCCGCTTGGTCCGGAGACCGTAGTTTACGCCACCGGACTGTTGTTCGAAAACGAGGCGGTCCGCCAGCTGCTGGCCGATCACGTCCCGTATCCGGTCCAACTGCCTGCCCCACCGCTGCAGCTGCCGGATGAGTTCCCGGTTGCCAGCTTTGCTGCCAACCTGGGCCTGGCGATGAAGAAGGTCAAATGACGGCGGCAACGGGACGGAGTGTGCCGAAGGTGGCGAAGTGAACGGGATTGCGTTCACCATCCTGGGCGCGCTGATCGGCAGCTTCCTCAACGTCTGCATCGACCGGCTGCCCCGCGGCAGGTCGGTCTTGAGCGGCCGTTCGCGCTGCGACGCCTGCGGACACCAGCTCGGCGCACTGGACCTGATCCCGCTATTCAGCTACCTGGCGCTGCGCGGCCGTTGCCGCACCTGCGGCGCAAGCATCCCGCGACGGGTGCCGCTGGTCGAGCTCGGGACCGCAGCGACGTTCGGGCTGATTTGGCTGCGCTATCCGGCGCAGCCGCTGGCCGGAATTCTGGCCGCCTACGCCTCGCTGTTGATCGTGATGCTGGTGGTCGATCTGGAGCACGGCCGGATCCTGAACAGCCTCAGCTATCCGGCGATTGGGCTGGCGCTGTTGGCGGTCCCATTCACGCCGGGGCGTACGCCGCTGGATCTGTTGATCGGCGGCGCATTGGGATTTGGCATCTTGCTGGCGATTGCCCTGATCTATCCGGCCGGAATGGGCATGGGAGATGTGAAGCTGGCGGCCTTCATTGGGCTGGCGGTCGGATTCCCCTACATCTGGCTGGCGCTGTTCCTGGCCTTTGTCGGCGGCGGCCTGATCTCGGGGGTACTGGTGCTGGCAAAGGTCTTGGGCCGGCGGGATCCGATCGCATTTGGACCCTTTCTGGCCGCTGGGGCAATGATCACCCTGCTGTACGGCGATTCGATTCTGGCCTGGTGGGCCCGAGGGATTTGAGATGCACATCCAAGAATTGCTGAAGTCTGCGGTGGAGCGGGAGGCCTCCGACCTGCATGTTCGGGCCGGCGCGCCGCCGATCCTGCGGATCCACGGCGACCTGATTCCGCTGGGAGACGGGAACGGACGATTGAGCGCCGAAGACACCGAGCAGGCACTGGCGGCTGTGACCAGCGATCTTCAGCGCGAGCAGTTCGCCCGCAGCAAGGAGCTGGACTTCCCCTACAGCCTGCCGAAAGTCGGACGCTTCCGGGTCAATGCCAGCGTGCAGCGCGGTTCGATCTCGTTGGCCTTCCGGCAAATCGGGCTGGAAATCCCCTCGCTGGACGATCTGGGACTGCCCCCAATTGTCAGTCAGTTGGCGCAGCTGCCGCGCGGGCTGGTGCTGGTGACCGGCCCGACCGGCAGTGGCAAGTCGACCACTCTGGCCGCGATGGTGCAGCACCTGAATCAGCGGCAGGCCCGGCTGGTGGTAACCATCGAGGACCCGATTGAATACCTGCACCACGACGAGCGCTGCGTGATCAACCAGCGCGAGGTGGGCGAAGACACCGACTCCTTTGCCCGGGCGCTGGTGGCCGCCCTGCGGCAAGACGTGGACGTGATCCTGGTGGGCGAGATGCGAGATCCGGACACCATGGCCGCCTGTCTGACCGCAGCCGAGACCGGCCACCTGGTGCTCTCGACGCTGCACACCAGCAGCGCCGCCATGACCATCGACCGGTTTATCGATGTCTTTCCGCCGCACCAGCAGGGGCAGATCCGGATGCAGCTCTCCCAGACACTAGAGGCAGTGCTGTCGCAGACCCTGCTGCCGCGCACCGATGCGCCGGGGCGAGTTCCGGCGGTGGAAGTGATGCTGGCGTCTACCGCGGTGCGCAACCTGATCCGGGAGGGTAAGCCCCATCAGCTGACGAACGTGATGCGTACCAGCGGCGGCGACGGCATGCAGACGCTGGAACAGTCGCTGGCGAAGCTGTATCGGGCCGGAATGATCTCGCTGGAGGTGGCCCGGGCCGCTGCCAACGACCTGGAGGCGCTGGAGGCGGTGATGTCGCATGGTTAGCCCCGATTCTTGTGGCGGGCCGCGGCTAACCGCCCGCAACACACGCTTGACCCAGCAGCTCGCGCCGCAGAGCTGGGCCTTAAGTCCTAGGACCGATGCCGGATTGATGCAGCTTGCGGTGTAAGCACGCTGTAAGTCAAGAATCCGGCCCTTCATGCAACAATGCTTGAGGAGTTTTCTAAAGCACCTGTTAGGGGAAGGAGCCTATATCGGAAGCAATCATTATGGTAGCCGCACGCTTGTAGTTTGAATTGGAAACCGAAGAACGAAACGAACTGGAGGAACAAATGCTGAGAAAACTTAAAAAGGGCGATCGCGGCTTCACACTGGTCGAGCTGCTGGTGACCATCGCCATTCTGGGAACGCTATTCGGGATCGTCACCCTAGCGCTCAACGGCCTGTCCGCCAACGCCACGACCAACATCAAGGCGGCCGAGCTGGATCAGGTGCAGACCGCGGTCGACATCTACCTGGCCGCCAACTACCCGACCGTCACCACGGTCACCGCCCGGGCCTCTGCCGCCACCATCGCCGCCGCCGATACGGACGCGCCGTTCACTTCCTATCTGCGGCAGCTGCCGACGCAATTCACCTACACCTGGGACACCGACGGCAACGTCACCCAGCCCTGAGTTCGGGTAGCGCGGCAATCAGCCTGATCTGAGTCCGCAATACCCGGGGGTCACTGGCACACGCGAGCTCCATTTCCCCCAACAGGTGAAACTGGCCGACCCCGCTCAAGCGGGGTCGGTTCACTTTAGCTCCTGCCCTGCGGTTGGGCCGCGCATTGCGGCTACGGGGCTACGACTTCGATGCTTCCGAGCACCACTCCACCCGGATCGCCCACCGGAACCTGGCCGGAGGAGTCGGCGTACACCGTAGCCCAGACGAAGTAGCGGCCGGGCGGCACGCGGCTCGGCACCAGACCGTCGTAAACCTCGCGCATCAATTGACCGGAGGCCCAGGAAGAGGTCGGCCGGGCCTCGCTGCCGATCCAGTGGCTGTGCAGCCAAATCGGGATGCCCAGCCGGGTCGGGACCTGTTGTTCGGCGTCGGTGAACTGAATCTCGACCCAGAGGTCGGTATCGATCGGCTCGCTCAGGCTCCAGACGTACCGTGCGGTGAGCCGGCCGCCCGGAGAAAGTTGCTGGGGCTCGATCCCAAACCCGTCCAGCGCCAGCACACCGAACTTCGCCTGCAACTCCTGGCCGGCGGGTACCTGCTCGACCTCGAGCTCGGGTGGCGCCGAGATCACCCGATAGACCGACCCCTTGGGCACCAGCAAGTCCTTGAACTCCGGTAGCGGCAGCGTGCTGGTGGGGTAGTAGTGAATCACGTACGGCGCGATCAGCTGCAGCTGTGATTTGTCGAGCCGCAAGCGCGGGCTGTCGTCGATTCCCAGCGACACATAGACCGCCGCGCCGTTCCGCAGCAGCTCGGCCGCCACTGCTTTCTGGTCCAGGTTTGGCTGGGAGAGCAGATTGGTGACGCTCACGTCTGGCCTCACGCCGTCCACCACCTGCAGGTAGCGCAGCGGCGCCCAGCTCCAGAAATCGGCCAGGATCACCGCGTTGGGCTCGACGGCATCCAACACATACCGAGCATAGTCACGAGCATCGAAATCCGTGCTGCGGTCCAGAATGGAGAAGCTGCGGCTGAACAGGATCAGCGGCAGACCGAGCAGCAATGCGGCGGTCAGCGCAATTCTGCGACTCTCGGTCAGCAGGCTGAGCTGGCGGGTTTGCCCAAGTCTGGACGCCAGCTGCAACGCCGCATCCGCGCCGATGCCCAGCCAGATCGCCAGCATCAGATAGATCGGCTGGAAGTAGTTGAAGATGTTGTGGATGCCGTAGACCGAGATCATGGCAGCCGCCAGCGCCACGATGATGCCGGTCGCCCCCAGCAGCTGCGGCTCGCGGCGCCACAGCCGCCAAGCTCCGACCGCGGCCAATAGCAGGCCAGCGATCGTGAGTTCGTAAACCGGAAACAGCTGCAGCACCGCCAGTACCGACCGAAAGTTGGCGAGCGACTCGAAGGGGTTGACGAAAGCGCGTGCGTAGCCGGTGGTCACCATGCGCAGCAGTACGGCTGGCCCGGCGTCGCCGGCCCAGTTGATCGGCGGGTTTGCGGCGGCGCGCAGCGGCAGATACAGGTTGACCGCGAAGCCCAGCACGAAGAACGCGGCCGGCTTTCCGGCGCGGCGGACTGGATACCCGCCCCGCCACGCCAGGTAGACGGCGGCCACGCCGGCGCCGAGGATCAGGTGGTGGTTGCCCAGGGCGAGCCCGAAGGTCAGCGCCGCGGCGTTCAGATAGCGCGATTCGTTGTGGATCCGCCAGCGCAGCATCAGCCACACGATGAGCAGCGTGAGAAAGGCGTTCAGGTCGTAGGAAGTGGCCCAGGTGGCGTTTGACCACAGCGTCGAACTAAAGGCCAGCGTCAGCGCCGCGATCGCGGCCGGGATCCGGCGGGCGGTGACACGGTAGACGATGGCATGCAGCATCAGCACCGTCAGCGCACCGCTGACGGCGGAGAGCAGGTTTACCCGGTAAGCAATGTCACCGAAGGGCAGGAAGGTGAACAGCTTACCCAGCAGCAGCAACAGCGGATAGCCGGTGTTGTGGGCGATGCCCAGTACGTAGGCCGCGGCCTGGAACTCGCCCATGTCGTACCACATCACGCTCGGCGCCAGCGTGTGCAGGTAGACCGCGAACGCCAGCAGCGCGAGCGCAGCGGCCTGAATCCATGGGTCAAGCAGAATCTTGCGCAGGTCTAGCTTCATCGGGCAGATTCTGACTCGAGCCGGCGGGTTCCGCCACTCGACGGCAGGCACCCGAAAGTTCTGGGCACCGGCAGGTACAATCCGATCGCCATGCGACTGGCGCGTCTCTCCCTCACCGACTTCCGTAATTTCGCCAGCCTGCAGATCGATGTCCCACCTGGCCCCATCCTGCTGGTCGGCGCCAACGCACAGGGCAAGACCAGCTTGCTGGAGGCGATCTACTACCTGGTGGGCGGCTCCTCGCCCCACACCACTACCGATCGACAGCTGTTGCGGCTCGAGGCAGTATCGAGCCAGAACCTCCCGGTGTGCCGGATCACAGCCGAAGTCGAACGCGGGGCAGACCTGCTGCAGATCGAGATCCGGCTGATCCTCGAGACCATCGCCGATGGCTCTCAGCGCACACGCAAGGAAATCCTGGTCAACGGACAGAAGCGGCGGGCCGCCGACCTGTATGGCCAGTTCAATGCGGTCTTGTTCCTGCCGCAGGACGTCGAGATCGTGGAGGGCTCGCCCGGCCAGCGCCGCCGGCAGCTGGACGCTACGCTATCGCAGGCCGACCCCGACTACGCTCAGTTGATGTCGCAGTACGGCAAGCTGCTCACCCAGCGCAACGCGTTGCTGAAGCGCCTGCAGGAGCGCCGGGGACAGCCGGCCGAGCTAGATTTTTGGGACGAGCGGATGGCCGAGCTGGCGGCGCAGATCGTGATACGGCGCGCGGTCTCGCTGGCCGAGCTGCAATCGCTGGCGACCCCGGTCCACGCTGAACTCAGCCGCGACGCCGAGCGGCTGGCGCTGACCTATCAACCGTCGTTCCCCGAGTCGGTTGCGGACCCACCCCCCGACCCGGAGGTCATGGCGCAGCACTTCACGGATGAGCTGCGGCAGCGGCGCGGCGAGCAGATCCGGCGCGGGGTGACCACCTTCGGGCCGCATCGGGATGACCTGTCGTTCGTGGTCGGAGGGCGGGACCTGCAAAGTTACGGCTCGCGTGGCCAAAACCGCACCGCAATCCTGGCCTACAAGCTGGCCGAGGTCGAGTGGATCAAACGCAGTCGCGGGGAGATGCCGGTGCTGTTGATGGACGAGGTGTTGGCCGAACTAGATCCGGATCGGCGGGCAGACCTGCAGCAACTGGTGTTGGATGCCTCGCAGGCGCTGCTGACCGGGGCCGACCTGGCGATGTTCGACGCCGACTTTCAGCGTCGCGCCACGGTGTGGCAGGTGTCACAGGGGCGGGTGGCGCCGATCACACCGTAACCCAATCGCAGTTTCGCCGCGCCTGGCGCTGTGGCGAGCCCGGCGCCTGGCTAGCTCAGCGGCCGCTTGGCCGGAATTCCCGTGCGCCGCGGATAGCGCTCCGGAGTGGTCGAATGCTTTTCGATCACGATCAAGTTGTGCTGCTCGACCACACCCGGCAACTCGACCATCAGCACCTGCCGCAGCTTGCCGCCCAGCAGCTCGAGCGCTCGATCCGAGGCGTGCGCCTCCGCCGGGCCCGATTCGCCCTTCATTGCCACCGCTGTCCCTCCCAGCCGCAGCAGCGGCAGCATGTACTCCAGCAGCGTCGGCAACCGGGCCACTGCACGGGCGACCGCCCAGTCGTGGCCTTCCCGGTGCTCCGGCTGCCGGCCGACCTGCTCGGCTCGGCCGTGGAGCACCTCAACTCCGGTCAATCCCAGTTCCTGGACCACGCGTCGACAGAAGTCGGCTTTCTTGCCGACCGACTCGACCAGGCTGACCGATAAGGACGGGAAGGCGATCTTGAGCGGCAGCGAGGGAAAACCAGCGCCGGCTCCGATGTCCACCAGGCGGCCCTCTGGCCGCGGCCCCAGCACGCGCGCGCAGCTCAGGCTATCAACGAAGTGTCGCACCCGGACCTGCTCCGGGCTGGTAATGGCGGTGAGGTTGAAACGCTGGTTGTAAACCGCCAGCTCGGCCGCGTACCAGTCAAAGGCCTGCAGCTGGGCCTCGCTCAACGAGACCCGGCAGATTTCCTGCGCCAGGCGGGCGAGTTCACGATCGATCGGCATCGGTGAGTGGCGAGTGCGGGCTCCGCGCGGCCGGCGGCAGCTCCGGAGGCCGCGCATCGATCGAGTCGGCCCCTCCTGCGGTCAGCCTTTCTGGGGATAGCGCCGGCTGTATAGGCTCCGTAAGCCGGCCTGCAGCCGGAGGGTAGCCTGATCTCGGCGGGCAGACGGGATCTGATAGTCCTTGATCAGTCCCCTCGCCAGGCGCCCGGCCGCTTCGGCCGGATTGCCGCGCTTCCGTATGCGCTTCAGCCGGACCGGGATCTTACGCACGAAGCGCGCCATGTCATTGATCTGGTCGCGCCCGACCTTGCCGTCCCGGCCTGAGATCAACATGAACGAATCGTAGGCCGGTTGGCGCAGCTCATCCAGCGCCGACAACCAGGCTTCGATGTCGGCGTCCCCGATGAAAGGCGGCTCCGAGACGGTCACCAGGTCACCGATGAACGCAATCTCGGCATCCGGCAGCACCACCCACATCGCCCCGGCGGTCGGCCCCGGGCGGTGCCAGAACAGCACCTCCCGATCTCCCAGGTGCAGCTTGAGTTCGTCCGAGAATGCCAGGTCCGGAACAGCCTTGCCGACTCCGGTGACCCGTTTCAACCCATCCGCCTCCGCGCCGATCGGTTTGGTGGCACCCTTGAAGGCGTCCGGCCAGCCGCGCATCTCGTTCAGGGTCGCCTGATGTGCCACGATCGGCAGATCGAAGGCCCGGGCACCCAGCGCCCGGTCCGGATGGTGATCCAACATCGCCAGGTAGCGCGGGCGCCCAAGTGAGGCGAGCTGCGAAACCCACTCTTTGCCATCATCTACCCGGACCGGGCAGTCGATCAACAATATCCCGTGTTCGGAAGGCACTGCCCCCAGAATCGGGCCGGGATATCTGGTTTCCATGAAGACACCGGAACGCAGTCTGCGCATTGGAATCTCTGGTCAGCTTAGATGGGTAACGTGAAGCTAAAACTCGAGCCTTTGCCGAGCTCGCTTTCCACCCAGATGCGCCCGCCGTGCGCTTCGATCGCCAGGCGGCAGAACGCCAGTCCCAGCCCCAGGCCCTTGGGGCGACCCTTGCCCCGATGCACTCGGGCGAATTTTTCAAAGATGCGCTTCTGATCGTCTTTGGCGATGCCCGGGCCGTTGTCACTTACCCGTACCTTGAGCTCCCCGGGCTCCTGCTTCAGCGAGACCGAGATCATGCCTTCGGAGCGCGAGTACTTGACCGCGTTCTCCAGCAGGTTAATCAACACCCGGCGCACCATGTCGGGATCCATGTCAATCGCCGGATCATCTCGCGATCCCAGATCGAAGTTAATGACGTGGCCCTTGCCTTCCGCCACCGGCAGCACTTCCTCCACCGCCTCCACCACCAGCGCCGATAGCGAGCCCTTCGACTTATAAAGCACCGCCTGTCCCGATTCGAGCTGCTCCAGATCCAGCAGCTGCTCAATCAGGCGTGAGAGCCGGCGGCCGGAGCGCAGCGCGATCGCCAGCACCGATTGCAGTGCTTCGTCGTCCTTAGGAACCGAGCTCTTCAGCACTTCCAGGCTGGAGAGCACGTTCCCCAGCGGGGACCGAAGGTCGTGGAAGATCATTGAAGTCAGGTCGGAGCGCAGCTCGTCCAGCGCCTGGCGCTCCGAAATATCCCGCAGGATCCACTGCAGGTACGGCCGGCGCTCGATGTCGATGCGTTTGACGTACAGCTCGACCGCCGCCTGGTTGCCGTCGAATTTGGTGACCTCCGACTCGTAGGAGATGGTCTGGCCCAACTCCAGCTGCCCCAGGTTCTTCGGCAACCGCTGCGTGTCCGGCTCATGCAGATTCAGCACCGATTCGCCCAGCAGTTCGGAGCTGGACGAGCCCAGGAAGGACTCTGCCCGGTGATTGGCGTCGGTAATGCGGGCGTCCAAATCGCTGATGAGGATCGGGTCGATGCTGTCCTCGAACAGGCCAGCGTAGCGCAGGCGGGCGGCCTGGGTCTCCGAGAACAGCTGCGCGTGGGCGATGGCGGTGCCCGCCAGGCCGGCGATTCCGTTCAGCAGTTCGACCTGCAGCGCCGAGAACTCACCGGGGCGGGGGTTGATCGCTTCCAGTACGCCAATGATCCGCTTCTGCACCCGAATCGGCACCGCCGCGATGGTCTGAGTCTCAAACCCGGCCTCTTCGTCGGCGCCGGAATAGAAACGCTCGTCGGACTGGACGTCGGGAACCACCAGCTCTTCCCCGTGCTCTGCAACCCAGCCAGCGATGCCTTCTCCTTTGGGCAGCCGCAGACCGACGATCTTTTCTCCCGCGCCGCCCAGCACATTGCGGAATTCGAGCTCGCCGGTTTCCTCGTCGATCAGCGCCAGCGAGGCCGCTTCACAATTCAGCGAGCGGGTGGTTTCGGATAGGATACGCTGCAGCACCTCATCCAATTGCAGGGTGGCGGTCACCGCCCGGGCGGTCTCGGCCAAGGCCCGGGTGGCCTCCAGTTGGCGCTGGCTGTCGGCGAACAACTGGGCGTTGGCTACCGCGGTTGCGGCATGATCGGCGAAACCGGCGACCAGCTCGACGTCGTGCTCGTTGAAGGCACCTACCTGGTGGCTGTCAACCGAGAGCACCCCCACCGCACGTTCGCGCAGCACCAGCGGCGCGCCGATCCAGCCGCGGATTAGATTCGACCCGGGCAGTCCCTCCCGCTTGAGCCAGCCCGACTCGAGTTGCACGTCCTCTTTGAGAATCGGCTTGCGGCTGGAGAGCACCTGCAGCGTGAGCACCTTCGGGTCGTCGCCCAGCGACTCGCCAATCAGCTCTTTGTCGTCGCCCATGCCGACCGCCGCCGCCAGTCTGAGTGAATCGTCCTCCAGCACAAAGATGCTGGCACTGTCGTACTCCACCACCCGCTTCAGTTGCCGCAGCACCTGGCCAAAGACCAGTTCCTGATCCAGCGCCGAGTTGACCAGCCGGGCGATTTCTTGCAGGGTGGCGGCGAATTCTCGCCGCTCCTGCTCGGCCCGGAACAGCCGGGCGTTCTCGACCGCAATGCCGGCTTGATCGGCGATGGCCTGGAGCAGCTCCAGGTCTTGCTCACTGAAACGGTCGGTGTCGGGGTGAACCACGGTGACCACCCCCACGATCCGGCCACCGACCAGCAGCGGAGCACTCATCGCCGAGCGTGACTCGCCGTCGCCCTCGTCCGGCGCACGGCGTACCCAACGTTCGTCCTCCAGGGTGCTGCTGACCAGTGCGGGCTCCTTGTTCTCGACCACCCAGTTGGCCAGCCCGCGCTTGATGGTCTCAGCCAGCCGCTCGCCGACGTGGTGGTGGATCTCGCCGTCGTAGGCCAGCGCTCCTTCGGTCACCTGCCCGGTCTCATCCAGCACCAGGATGCTGCCGCTCTGGGCACCGACGCTCTGCATGGTCAGGTCGAGCACCCGCTGCAGCAGTTTCTGCAGATCCAGATTGCCAGCCAGCTCACGGCTGATCTCGTACAGCAGATTCAGCGGCGTGCGGGCGTTCTCGGCGGCGGCGGGCGGACTGGTTTTGGGCTCGACGCTCATGACAGGTATTTCAATCCGGAACCGGTATTGAATAGCACGACGCGCTGGTCGGGGTTGACCCAGCCAGTCTCCACCAATTGCTCCAGGCCGGCCAGGCTAGCGGCCCCCTCCGGACAGGCCAGGATGCCCTCTTCCTGCGCCAATTGGCGTTGGGCAGCGTCGATCTGCTCGTCGCTCACCGCCACCGCAGTGCCGTCGCTCTGGCGTAGTGCTCGCAGGATCAGCCGGTCGGCGTAGGGATGCGGAACGTTCAGCCCCGGGGCGCGGGTCGCGCTGCGGTCCAGGCTGGGTGCACGCTCAGATCCATCCTGAAAGCCCTTGACGATCGGCGCGCAGCCTTCGGCTTGCACGCTGACCATGCGCGGCATGCGCCCGCCGATCCAACCCATTTCGGCCAACTCGGAGAAGGCCTTCCACATCCCGACCAAGCCGGTTCCACCGCCAGTTGGGTAGAGAATGACTTCCGGCGGATTCCAATCGAAGGAATCGGCCAGTTCCAGACCCATGGTCTTTTTGCCTTCTACCCGATAGGGCTCGCGGAATGTCGCCACATTTGCCTTCCCGGTCGAGCCGGCCTCCGCCGAAGCAGGGCTGCACGCTGCCGCCGCTTGACGTCCCGCCTCATCGATGTTGCCGTCCACCAGCACCAGCTGACAGCCGGCGGCCCGCACCTCTAATTGGTTGGCCAGCGGCGCGTTCTTCGGCATGTAGACCGTGGCCGGCATGCGCATGCGCGCCGCATAGGCGGCCGCTGCGCCGCCGGCGTTACCGGCGGTCGGGACGACTGCGCCAGTAACCCCCAGCTCGGCCGCCCGCGAGAGAGCAACCGCCATGCCCCTGGCCTTGAAGCTGCCGGTCGGATTCAGGCCCTCCTCTTTCAAGAACAGCTGGGGCAGTCCGAGGCGGCCTCCGATCCGGCGCAGCGGCAGCAGTGGAGCATCTCCCTCCCCCAAGCTGAATCGTCGTTCTGGGGCTCGAACCGGAAGCAACTCCGCCCAGCGCCACAGTCCTGCCCGACGGGTTCTCACCACCTCCGGATTCAATGCCTGGGCGGCACGTTGGAGGTCATACCTCGCGAGCAGAGGTGAGTTGCAGCTGTCACATACGGTCTGCAAGACATCTGCGTCGAACCACTCCCCACACTCCGGGCACTCGAGGCCGGTGAGGGTGCTCATGTCCGCCGAAGTATAGCATGCGGGTTTTTGGCGCCGTATGTGACATAAGAGTCATGCCGGTCCCCCTTTGCAAAGCGGAAAACCCCCGATGGTATAGTGACCGCAAGACAGCTTGAGACGAGGTGGGAATGGCCGGTGACAGCTATCTGATTCTCGGTGGCGCGGGGCTGGTCGGCCTGCAGATCGCACGGCGGATCGCGCACGATTTGTCGCCGGGGAAAATCGTGATCGCCTCGCTGTACCGCGATGAAGTGGAAGCGGCGGTTGGTTCGCTGCGAAAGATGTTCGGCGGGATCGAGATCGAAGGGGTTTGGGGCGACGTATTCCTGCGCGGCGAGTTCACCGACCAGGCGCGGCGCCAATTGATGGAAAGCTACAACCGCCGTGAGCAGCTGTTCGACGACCTGTTTGGGCCGCTGGAGTCCGCCTACCAGCGCTCGCGGCTGGTGCAGTTGATCCTGCAGCACCGGCCAGAGGTGATCGTCGATTCGATCAACACCGCCACCGCCATCAGCTATCAGGACGTCTACAGCGCTTCAATCCTTGCCAAGCGTCAGGTCGACCAGATGCTGGAGAAGGTCGCCGCCCAGGACGGCGAGGGTGCCAGGGCGCTGTGGAAGGACACCGAACAGGCCTTTGAGGCGCTGCTGCTATCACAATCGGTCCCGCAGCTGGTGCGGCACGTGCTGTTGCTGCATCGGGCGGCCCGCGAGGTCGGTACCCGGCTGTACCTGAAGATCGGCACCACCGGCACTGGCGGCATGGGGCTCAACATTCCCTACACCCACTCAGAGGACCGTCCCTCGGTCACGCTGATGACCAAGAGCGCCATCGCCTTCGCCCACACCGGGCTGCTGTTCCTGATGGCCCGTACGCCAGGGGGACCGATCGTCAAGGAGATCAAACCGGGCGCGATGATCGGTTACGCCGACATCACCGTGCGCACCATTCGGCAGCGTGGCCAGACCGTGTATCTGTTTAGCAACCGCAGCGAACCGCTCGGCGAGCGGCTGCAACTGCGCCTGGACAACGGAGCATTTGAGCAGCTGGCCGAGCTCGATCTGCCGGTGGTCGATACCGGCGAGAACGGACTCTTTACCAAGGGAGAATTCGAAGCGATCACCTCGCTGCGCCAGATGGAGTTCATGACTCCGGAGGATATTGCGCTGGAGGCAGTACTGGAGATTCAAGGCAGCAACACCGGTCATGACGTGATCGCGGCGGTGGATGGGTCGGTGATGGACCCGACCTACCGCGCCGGCTATCTGCGTGGACAGGCGCTAGGCGAATTGGAACGGCTGGAGCAAGAGACCGGCACGCACAGCGTGGCGCTAGGCCAGCTGGGTCCGCCGGAGCTTTCCAAGTTGCTGTGGGAGGCGGAGTTGTTGCGGATTGCGTTCGGGACGCTGGACGAGGTGCTGGCCCATTCGGTAGAAGAAGTCGGCCAAGCGCTGGAAGCGGTGCTGCAGGCCGATCCGAATCTGACGGTCACCATCACCTCCATCGGCGTACCGGTCCTGCGGGCCAACGGAACCGATCTGATCCGGGGACCCTTCATCCGGATCCCGGAGGTGGCCGGCCAGGGTGAAATCGAGATCGCCCCGGGCGACGTCGACCGCTGGGCGGAGAAAGGCTGGGTCGATCTGCGCGCCAGCAATCTAGCGCGCTGGCATTCTCGCATCCGCCAGATGCAGCGCGCACGGCAACAGTTGCGCGGCAGTGGTTCGGCAGCGGTGACCCGCCAGACCTACCTCAGCGACCAGATCCGGATCGGGGCGATCGCCGGTTGGGTGTTCAACAACGAGCAGCAGGGCTATCGAATCAAATAGGGCAGCCAGGGTACGGCCTTCAGGCTGCCCGCAGGGTATGGTCTTCAGACCGTCCGCGGCCGGCGGTTCTTGAGTTCGTCCTTGAAGACCAGCGTCAGCACCGCGTTCACGATGCCAACCACCAGGCCGCCCAGAAAGGCCGCCAGCACCCCATCCCCGCCTGAGGCGAAGACGTAGCCGATGTCAAATAGCTGGCCGATCAGGCCGGTCAGCCAGAACAACACTCCGTTGATCACGAACGTGAACAAACCCAGCGTCAGCAGGATCAGCGGGCAGGTGAGCACCTTCAAGATCGGACGGACCAGCAGGTTCACCGGGCCGAAAATCAGCCCGAGCAGGGCAAAAGCCCACCAGGCGTTGTTCTGCGCCTCGACCCCCTTGATCCAGCCGGTGCCGACCGCGGCGTAGATGGCGACCGCATTGATGGCGATGCGAATAATCAATCTGTCCAACGTTTCCTCCTCCGTGCGGCAGGACGACCTAAGCCTACCTCAACCCTGACTGGATTCGGGACAGCCGGCGGGCAGTAGGCTGACAGCGCGGGCGGCGCACAACTGATCGCTTGCCGCCCTTGGCCGCCGTACTACTCGACGTAGATCTCGACCCGCTGCCCCTCGTCGGGGTCGACCACATCCACGATCTTGCCGGTCATCCCGGCCTGCAGCGCCTCGTTCAGTTCCTGGAGATCGATCTCTTCCACGTCTGGAATGAACTGCGCGCCGAGTTTCAACCCCACATTGACCAGGCCAATCGGTAAGTTCACGTTTACCGAGGTGTGCTCCCCGTCCAAATCGGTCACCCGCACCCGCAACCATTTGGCGGGACCGGTGGAGGTCTGCTGCCGGGGCTCGGCCTTGCCTTTGGCGAGGGCCTTCAACAGCCGCGAAGCTTCCTCGGCCGTGAGCTTTCCCTCTTCCAGCATGTGCAGGATCTTCATGCGCTCATCAGGAGTAGCCATTAAGCCTCCGACTCAACCAATGTAGACCTCAATGCGCTCCCCGTTGGGACCCTCGTCAACCTCGACGTGCAGCGGGGTGCCCTCGTACCGACCACGATCCAGCGCCAGCAGCAGCTCATCGACCGCGGTGTCCCTGAGCTGCGGGATCCGCGAGCCGAGGCGACGCAGGATCCAGGCCGCCGGGCGAGCCGGAATCGGCAAACTGATCCCGAAGGTCTTGGGCCAGCGTCCGTGCCGCTCGTGGATGCGGACGTGGACCCATGGGGATTGTGTGCTGGCCAGCGACAACATGGTCAGCGGAGCGCCGACTAGCAGCAGCGGGCCGGCCAGCAGCCACCACCAACCGCCGAGCTGGGTCAGCCAGATCCCGGTGCCGGTCAACGCCACTCCGAAAGTGAACGGCGCGACCCACCAGTTGCTCCAACGCCCGGCCGGCAGATCCGGTTCAGCCCGCCGCACGGGTGAAACGTTGACTGTGCTTTCGCGAGCTCGAGCACGATCAGTTGCGGATCGCCCGGCCTCCGGCTGACCGAGTTCGGTCAGCGCCTGCTCGACGTCGAG